>JALHTP010000389.1 GCA_022865725.1 Methyloceanibacter sp.
CAGGCCAAGCTGAACGCCGTGGCGCGCGAGCTTAATGAGCGACCAAGAAAGACGTTGCAGTATCACTCACCAGCGGAGAAGTTCGCAGAGTGTGTTGCGGCGATCGGTTGAATCGGCAGCACTAAGCGGACATGGCGCGACCTCTGACCTGAGTCCGCAAAGTGCTCCAAAGCGGACGGCGAGTTTGGACGCGTTGCTGCCCCGCCAATAGATAAAGTCGCGCGTCACGGCATCGAGCGGCAAGTCACCGAAAGCCGTCTCGATCTTCGCCTGGAGATAGTCCGCCTTCGTGCGGTCGGCGGAGTCGCTCATGGCCCTTTGACCGGCCCCGGGCACCTGGACACCCCCGAACGCCTCGACCGGCGCGACCTAAAAGCGGGGCACGAAAAACTTTTACATCAAACCTTTACATCGCCACTTAGCGTTCAACCTATGTCCGACAGCAACCCGTTGGAAAGCTTGGTGACCCCGAGCGGATTCGAACCGCTGACCCCCAGATTAGGAATCTGGTGCTCTATCCTACTGAGCTACGAGGTCTTGATCTCGCGCGGCAAACGTTCAGCATCGCTGGCGGCTTTGCCTGGCTTGGCTGAAGGCGGCTTCCAGCAGCAATAGCAATATTGTGGGACTTGCGGCGCCCCGCCGCAAGGGACGAACCGCGCTCGCCAGCCGCGCTCCGGCCCTTGCCGGCTAGCAATTCGCGGCCGCCGCGGCGCGCCGCTTCCGCCGCGGGGCTAAATCGAGCAAGGCCGCTTCGGGCGGCCGCGCGTTGATCAGCTCGGCCAGATTGTGCTTGTCGAGGACGCTGATAAATGCCTGCAAGGCTTCCCCGAGCAGGCGGTTGATCGGAGCCGCCCGCTTGATGCCGCAGGGCAGCGACGTGCCGCCCGTGCATTCGGCCTCGACATGCGTGGTCTCGGTCACGCGCAGCACGTCGCCGATGCCGATCTCCGCCGCCGGACGCGCGAGCTTGAGGCCGCCGGTGCGGCCGCGGCTGGTCGCGATGAATCCGCCGCGCACGAGGATCGGCACGATCTTCGCCACGTTGTACTCCGTGATGCCATCCTGGCGCGCGATGTCGGCGGCGCGCACATAGCCTTCGCCTGCAACGGCGCAGTGGATCAGAATCCGGATGGCGTAACTGGTCTGCTTGGTGAGTCGCATCTTGGGCTTTCGCTTATGCCACGAATTATACCAGATTGGCCGGGTCCAATGAGGAAAAGTACCCCCCGATCCCTGCGACGGGAGCGGGCGAAAAGGGAACGCTACTCGGATTGCGCCACTGGCCCGGCCCGCGGCGCCTTTCCCGGCATGAGAAGGCGGGCAACCGCGATCCCGGCGAGCATGGCCGGCACGAAGACGAGCGTCCCTGTTGCCAAGAGCGGCAGAGAGACGATGGCGGGCCCTGGACAAAATCCCGAAAGGCCCCAGCCAATGCCGAACAAGGCGGCGCCTCCGATGAGACGGGCATCGATGTCTTTCGCCGTCGGGAGATAGAAGCGCTCGGCGAGCACCGGCCTTGGCCGGCGCAGGACCAGCCGGTAGCCGGCGAAGGTCACCATGACCGCGCCGGCCATCACGAAGATCAGGCTCGGATCGAAGGTGCCGGCAAGATCGAGGAAATTCTGGACCTTTGCAGGATTGGCCATGCCCGAGATCAGGAGGCCAAGACCGAAGATGAGCCCGGCCAGGAGATTGGCGATGCTGCGCATGGCTCACCCCCCGATCACATGACGCATCGCATAGATCGTGGCGAAGCCCGTCGCCATGAAGGTGGCCGTGGCCACGAGAGAGCGCGGCGACAGCCGGGCGATCCCGCACACGCCATGTCCGCTCGTGCATCCGCCGCCTAAGGCCGTGCCGAAGCCGACCAGGAGTCCGGCCGCGGCCATCAGCCCCGCATTGTCCGAGACGGTCTGCGCGAACGGGCCCCCCGCCACGCCCGCATAGACCAGGGGCGCAGCGACCAGGCCGGCCACGAAGCAAGCCGCGCCCAGAGGATCGGCGCCCGTATAAGGCGGAAGAAGCCGGCCGAGAATGCCGCTGATTCCGGCGATGCGCCCGCTGAGCGCCATGAGCAAGACGGCGGCGACGCCGAGCAGCGCGCCGCCGATGGTGGAGGCGATCGGCGTGAATTCCGTGACAATCATGCGTTTCCCTCGACATTGCGCATTGCAGCAAGGATAGGTCCCGTTACCGCGCCGTTGCAAAGATTTAATGTGAACGTTGCTTGCGCGCCGGATAAGATATTTGCGTCAGGAAGAAATGAATTCCCAAAATACGTAGCTTCGTATCGTCGATAACGCGGAGTCACGACCATGACCGGACGTAGCATCGCCTATCAGCTTCTTGCCCTATTGAGTTTGTCAGGTGGCCTCGCCGGGCCTGCGCTGGCCGGAGCCGGCGCCGGGGACGGCAGCGAGATGATCGTCAACGGCGTGGTCGTGGACGAGGGCCAGATCCCCTGGCAGGTGCTCGTCACGCGAACCTGGACCACCGACAAGGGCGAAACCTGGATCGGCACCTGCGGCGGCTCGCTCATCGCCCCCCAATGGGTGCTGACCGCCGCGCATTGTCTGGAGGAGGAAGGCGTTGCCAACAAGGCGGCTGAGATGGAGGTCGGCTACGGCAGCGTTCATCGCAACAAGCTGAAGACCGTCAAGGTGGAGCAGGTCATTCCGCACGCCGACTACGAATCCAAGGGCTCCGATATCGGGCTTATCAAGCTGAAGCAGCCGATCGGAATTCTCAAGCCGATCGAGATCGCTGCGCCGGAGATTGATGCAACCCTTCACGCCGGGAATTCCAACGCTGCTCCGACCTACACGGTAAGCGGCTGGGGCAGGCTGCTCGACGTTGGCGGGATGGACCTCGAATCGCAGTTCCAGCAGTTTGGCGCGCAAGCGGCGCAGCAGATCGCCGAAGCGATCTATTCTCCGGAGCAGCTTCGCAAGGTCGACCTCGTCGAGTTCGACGTGAAAGACTGCTCCGAGCTCTATCAGAAGGCCGGCTATAGTGGCCCGACCGGCACCGTGGACGTCGAACGCAATATCTGCGCCGAGGGCAAGACCGGCCGGGCCGATTCATGCCAAGGCGACAGCGGCGGTCCTCTCGTCGCGAAAGTCCAGGGACGTTACGTGCAGATCGGTGTCGTGAGCTGGGGTCATTCTTGCGCCGATGAGGTGTTTCCCGGCGTCTATACCAAAGTGTCGTCCTATACGGACTGGATCAACGACACCATGCACGCGACCGCCGCGAGCGACGCTTCGGCAAAACAATAAGGTCTCCAGACGAAAGACTGCGCGTGATCTGCTTATTCCGCCTTGGCGCCCGGTCTGAGGGATCTGCGTCGTCGGGCCGGGCGTTGCGAACGAGGAGAATGAAATGCCGCTCTTTGGGTTGGTCTTGGCGGTCGGAACGGCCGGGATGACGATGGGCGCCGATCTGACCGGCAGCGCGTGGCAGCCGAGCTTCATGAGCGCCGCGGAGATTCCCGCCGGGACGCATATGGTTGTCCGCTTCAATCCTGACGGGAGGATCACCGGGAACGGCGGCTGCAACCAGTTCTTCGGCGGCTACACGATCTCGGGCAATACCATCAAGATCGGCCCTCTCGCCTCGACGCGGAAAGGTTGTCCGGGGCTCTACGTCGTGGAAGCGAGCTTCCTGCACATGCTTCAGGCCGCCAAGAGCTTCGAACAGGACGAGACCACTCTCGTGCTGTTTGACGCCGCCGGCGACAAGCTCGCCCAGTTCGACCGTGCCGCGCAGCAATGATCCTCCGGCGGCGTCATCCGCTTTCGCGAATCTAGCAGCGCCGATGTCGCGCCGACGCTAAGCTCCAACCTCGCGCTGGCGCGTCTTTGGCGAGATGATCGTGGCCCGTCTTTTCTTTGCGTCTCTGGTCACCTTCGGCATCCTGGTCGGCATGGTGATCGGGCTAGTCCTTGCCGCCATGGTGGCCGCGGGCGAGGTCAATTTGGGCCTCGCCATAGGTCTCACCGTGGTCATCAATCTCCTGATCTGGCTCATAAGTCCGTGGCTCTCCGACCTGACGCTCCGCTGGTTCAACAGCCTCGAATTCCTCGAGGACGCCACGGTCAAGGAGCGCTATCCCGGCATTCACCAGCTCATCCATCAGGTGGCGGACGACTATCGCTTCACCGCGCCAAGGATCGGCTTCATCCCCGACCGCAACCCGACCGCCTTCACCTATGGGCTGTTGCGCGGGAATGCCCGCATCGTGGTCACCCAGGGCATCTTCGAGTTCTTGAGCGAGGAGGAGCAGCGCGCCGTGGTCGCGCATGAGCTCGGCCACATCGTCAACCGGGATTTCATCCTGATGACCATGGCCGGCATGCTGGTGCAGATCCTCTATCAGCTCTACGCGGTCCTGACCCGGTCGCAGCGGTCAAGCTCGAGCAAGGAGGGGAACAAGCTCGCCGTCATCGGGATCGTGGCGCTGATCGGCTATTATATCGGCATCTATCTGTTGCTCTATCTCAGCCGCACGCGCGAATATCTGGCCGATGCCTTCTCGGCCAACCGCATCGAGCCCAGGCATCTGGCGAGCGCGCTGGTCAAGATCGCCTACGGCATCGTCGCGGTCGAGGACACGGAAGCCACGCAAAGCCTGCTCAGGAGCACGCGGCATCTCGGCGTGGTCGACGTCAAGAACGCCCGCTATACGGGCCTTCTCGCCGAGAGCACGGTGGCGAACCCGGGCGCGGCCGCGCAAGCCATGCTGTTCGACACCTATAATCCCTGGGCCGCGCTCATCCAGCTCAACTCCACCCATCCTCTGACCGGACGGCGCATCGCCCATCTCGGCGAGATCGCCAAAGAGAAGGGTCAAGGCTTCGCCGATTACGACGTCAAGGCCGCGGCGGCGCGGGTCAATCTCAATCGCGGCAGGCTATGGGGCCAGTTCTTGGCAGAGCTTCTCCTGCTCGCAGCCCCGCTGCTGTTTGGGCTCGTGGCTTGCATCCTGGGTGCCTGGCAGCTTGCGCCGGCGGCCATCGCCCTTGGCGTGCTGGTCACGCTTCCGCTTCGCTATCCGTTCCGCACGCCGCAAGCGGCCACCGTCATGGCGCTGATGGGCGATCCCGGCGCCTCGCCAGTGCGCGGCCAGCCGGTGCGCCTCGAAGGCAAGGCCATCGGCCGGGTGAGCCCAGGCTTCATCGCCGGAGAGGATGTCATCTTCCAGGACAGGACCGGCCTCATGGCGGTCGATTTCCGCTCCATGCTCGGGTTCCTCGGCAATCTCTTCGCCGGCTGGAAGCGCGTGCCGAAGCATATCGGCGAGCAAGGCGAGGCGACGGGCTGGTTCCGCCGCTCCATGGGCGGCTATCTCGTGCTGCGCGAGCTCAAGACGAATGCTGGGTCGCTCAGGGCCAAGCCCTTCTTCTGGCAGGTCGCGCTGAGCCTGATCGTCATTGCCGGGAACATCCTTTTCATCTGATCCAGCACCGATCAGGCGCTTGTGGTTCTGCCGCCTACATCCCTAAGATGCGCCATGGTCAGGGGGGGTGGCCAGGATTTGCATCTTTGGCTTGGCCGGTGCGGCTTGCCTCGCCGTCGGCTCCTGCCTGCCGGCGCGCGCCTGCGACCTCTCGCAGCCCGAGACGTCGCAGCCCGAGACTTCGCAGCCCGAGACTTCCCAGTCAGAGACCGGCATGGTCGCTAGCGTCGTCGATGGCGAGACGCTCAAGCTCGGCGACGGCAGGGTGGTCAGGCTGATCGGGGCCAAGGCGCCGATGCCGCCGCTCGGCTGGCGCGGCGACGATCCCTGGCCGTTCGTCGATGAGGCGAAAGATGCCCTTGCGCGGCTTGCTGCGGGCCAAGAGGTCGAGCTTAAGTTTGGCGGACGCCGCCTGGACCGGCACGGTTATCTTCTGGCCCAGGTTTTCGTGGTGTCGGGCGAGAAGCGCCTCTGGCTTCAGGAGGAGCTTGTCGCCAATGGCTTCGCCCGCGTCTATTCCTTCCCCGATAACCGCGCCTGCGCGCCGGAGCTTCTGGCGCGGGAGGCCGAGGCCAGGGCCAAACGGCTAGGGCTTTGGGGATCCTCGGCCTATCGCATCGCCGGCGCGCTCGACGTGAAGCGCTTGGGACGCCTCACCCATTCCTATCAGCTGGTCGAGGGCAGCGTGGTGGCGGTCGGCGAAGGCGGCGGCCGGCTCTATCTCAATTTCGCGAAAGACTGGCGGAGCGACTTCACCATCAGCGTCGAGCGCAAGGATTTGAGCGCCTTTGCCGCCGCCGGCATCGACCTGAAGCACCTCGCGGGAAAGCGCCTGCGCGTGCGCGGCACCCTCGCTTGGCGGAACGGACCCATGATCGAGGCGAGCCACCCCGAGCAGATCGAGCTTCTGCCGGACGGCTCCGAGAAGCAGGTGCAGCCGCCGTCGCAGCCAACGGGTCCGGCTATCGCTCTATAGGCTTTAGGGTGGCATAGTCGAAAGGCCAGGCCGCGAGCCAGGCCAACGGGGAGTGTCCAAAGAGCGCCATGGAGTCCTTCTCCCGCGTCTTTCCGCTCGATTGGACGACGCTGCAACATATCTCGGCGATTGTCGGGCTCCTGGCTGTCCTGCTTGGGCTTCTCGCCTTCATCCTGCACAGGGCGCTGCGCAAGGACGAAAGGCAAAGCAGGATGGTGGCCGAGCAGCTCGCCGTCCTGATTGCCGGCAAAATGATGGCCCGTTCGCAAGAAGACGGCGACCGCTTCTCCCTGAAGGAGAGCAATAGCATCAAGTCGCTGATCGCCGAGGCCGTGCTTGCGCTCGACGCCCAGGATACGCGGACGGGCAGGCGCGCCATCGACCAGCTCAAATCGTCGAACAGCGCGCTTGCCACCGGGATCTTCGCCGAGATCGCGCGCAGCAAGCGCGCCGAGGCCGGCCGGGCGGCGGGGCAGGCCGCCTCCGCGCTCCGTCATCAAGGCGCGCTGACGCTGCCGAAAGACACGCAAGGGGCGCTCGATCTGTTCCAGCAGGCGTTCGAGCTCGATCCGGCGAACGCGGAAAATCTGCTCGCTCTGGCTGTCGTCCAGTTCAGGCTGGGCGACATTCCGAGCGTCGAGGCCCTGATCGAGAAGGCGCGTGGGGGCGCCGGCCAAGAGGGACGCGAGGATATTGCCGGCCTGGTCGACATGTTCGCGGGCGTGCTCCATCTCCGGCGCGGGCGCTTTCCGCAAGCGATCGAGAAATTCGAGGGCGCCAGCCGCATCTTCGCCGAGCGTAAAGACCCCAAGGCGCTCGTCGATGCGCTCATGGCGCTCGCCAGCAC
>JALHTP010000390.1 GCA_022865725.1 Methyloceanibacter sp.
GCCCAAGCCATTCCGCCGTTATCAAGTTGGGCCGGTCTGGCGGAACGAGAAGCCGGGGCCGGGGCGCTTCCGCCAATTCACCCAGTTCGACGCCGATACGGTCGGCGCTTCGAGCGTCGCCGCCGACGCCGAGCTTTGCATGCTCGCCGCCGATACTCTGGAAGCGCTTGGGGTTGAGCGCGGCGACTATAAAGTGAAGGTCAGTAACCGCAAGCTTCTAGATGGCGTCCTGGAGTCAGTTGGAGTCGAAGATAGGCGCCGTCTCAGCGTGCTCCGAGCGATCGACAAATTCGACCGGCTTGGAGAAGAGGGCGTGCGAGCCTTGCTTGGAAAAGGCCGGAAGGATGAAAGCGGAGACTTCACCAAGGGAGCGGAGTTAAAGGCCGAAGATATAGATAGGGTTGTCTCTTCGACTTGCCCGATTTCCGGAGACAACGAAACTGTTCTTTCCAAACTGATGCAGGCGTCCAAAACAGCGATTGGCAGTGAGGGTATCTCGGAATTGAGCTCAATAAGCTCATTGATCCGCGCTGCTGGCTACGATGATGGCCGCATCTGCATAGACCCGACAGTCGTGCGCGGGCTGGAATATTACACGGGCCCCGTCTTCGAGGCTGAGCTGACCGCTCCTATCAAGGACGAGCGCGGGCAGCAGATCAGGCTCGGCTCTGTCGTGAGCGGCGGGCGTTATGACGGGCTGGTCGAGCGCTTCACCGGCGAGAAGGTCCCTGCCACCGGCATCTCCATCGGCGTGTCTCGGCTCCTCTTCGGCCTCCAGCTCCTCGGCAAATTTCAGACGACAAAGAAACGCGGTCCCGTTGTAGTCCTCGTATTCGGCGACCAACCAATCGAGAACTACCAGCGCTTGGTACAAAAGCTCAGGCACCCCGATGATGGCGGTGATCCAATCCCCGCCGAAATGTATTTGGGGAGCGGCAAGATTGGCGCGCAGACCAAATATGCGGACAGACGCGGCAGCCCTTGCGTCGTCATCCAAGGCGGCGACGAGAAAGCCAAGGGCGAAGTCACCATCAAGGATTTGATCCTTGGCGCCAATCTCACCGCGATCAAGGACCGCGACGAATATCTGAAGAAGCAGGCCGAGGCGCAGTTCGCCGTGCCCGAAGCCGAACTCGTCGAGAAGGTTCGGGCCGTCCTCGCCCGCCACAAGGCCTGAGCCATGGCCGCTGAATCGGCGAAAGAGTTTGAGGCTCTCGAAGCCCAGGCGACGATCCTGCTCGATATGTTCCGGCGCGCAGGCTACGAGCAGGTTGCGCCTTCCATCCTCCAGCCCGCGGATATCTTCCTCGACCAGATCGGCGAGCAGCTCAGAAGCCGCACCTATGTCTTCACCGACCTTGCCGGCGATGAGCTGTGCCTCCGGCCCGACCTGACCGTGCCGGTGTCGCGGCTTTATCTGGAGCGGCACCCGCGCGCCGATACCCCCGCCCGTTATTGCTATAACGGCCCCGCCTTCCGCTTCCAGCCGCAAGGCGACAATCAGGCCCACCCGCGCGAGTTCCGCCAGGCGGGCATCGAGTGCTTCGGTGAGGCCGACAGAGAAAGCGCTGATGTCGAGATCGTGCTGCTTGCCGTCGAGGCCGTGCGCCGCGCCGGGCTGAAGGCGTTTCGGCTGCGCTTCGGCGACATCGCTCTCTTTTATGCGCTGCTCGATGCGCTGGCGCTGCCTGAGCGCTGGCGGCTCAAGCTCCGCCACTATTTCTGGCGGCCGCCAATATTCCATGCCCTGCTTGCGCGCCTCGCTAAGGGTGAGCGGCCAAACGGCGACGGCCCCACATCGTCGTTAGCCGGCCGCCTGGCAGGCCTCCCGACCGAACGCGCCGAGGA
>JALHTP010000391.1 GCA_022865725.1 Methyloceanibacter sp.
CCGCACCGGCGCACCCAGTCCGGCTCGTGGTTCCGCTTCTTCTGCGAGCGGTGCGGGAGCGAGCTGACTGACCCGACTGAGAAGTTGCGGATGCCGCACCCGGATCAGGCCGAGATCGACCGAGAGAGCGCCGCACTGCTGCGAGAGACGACGGATGCTCAGTAGCCAGGTCCACCGCTACCGCTGCGCCCAGTGCTGGGGTCCCGTCGTCCTCAAGTGCGTCGAGGGCGAGTGGACCGTCGTCTGCCCGAAGGACTGCAGCCCCGGCGGGTTCGTCTCCGAGAACTACGTCAATTACCGCCAGATGAATGACGCCATCGATACGGCGAAGGTAGCCGCAAACTATCCGGATCTCAATCCGCACAAGCCGAAGCCAGAGAATGCCGGACGGGCCGCCGAGGCCCTGTTCGGCCAGGAGGAGTAACGTGCCCATTCGAGGACTCACCGATCGGCAAGCGTCCTTCCCCGAGATCGGCCAGGTGCGCAAGGGCGCGCCGAAGCCGGAGGATGGGAAGAAGCCCGGCGCCGATCTCAAGTGGTTCCGGGTCGAGATCGACGAAGCGGAACCCGCCACGGCGGCGGCATTCGTCAAGTACTACGGCGACAAGCCGACCGAGATCGACATCCTCCTCCCGTTCGATAGCGTGGCGGAGAACTTCGAAGCCTGGCGGGAGGCTTACGTCGCCGGCGGGTTGATCCATCGCTGCGATGGCGAGCGGGTCTGGTACGAGATCGACCCGCGCACAGGCGAGCGCCTGATCGTCGCTGGCGAGCCCAACAAGCGATGCGATGGCCTGATGCAATGCAAGCCTACCGGGCGCCTCAAGGTGCTGGTTCCACAGTTGCAGCGCCTGGCCTACCTGACCGTGATGACCACCAGCATTCACGACATCATGAACCTGAGCCGTCAGCTCGAGGCGCTCCTGCAGATCAACGGCAAGCTCGCAGGTGTGCCGCTCAAGCTGCGCCGCCGGCCGGTGCTCATCAGCACGCCATCCGGGCCAGACGGCAAGCGGGCGCGGCGCGAGAAGTGGCTGCTCTCGATCGAGGCCGATCCGTCCTGGGTCAAGGCGAAGCTGCTGGCGATGAAAGCTGCAGCTCTCCCAGGTAATGGCCTGGGCGAAGAGCTGCCGACGCTTGAGGCGCCACACGACCCCGAGGACGACGAACACGGCCCGGAGTGGACTGAGGGCGCGTTCGCCGCCGGGGAGACGGGCGCCACCAGGGCCGACCCGGAACCACAGAACGACGCCAAGCGCCCCTATCCTCCCGAGGTCGTCCGCCAGAAGATCGACGAGAAGGCGGCGGCGCACCTTGGAGATCCCGCCTCCGATGCCCAGCGCAACCTCGTGATCGGGATGCTCGAAGCCTGTTTCGCTGGCGATACCGCCTCGGACAAGAAGCGGCACACAGTCCTCAAGTATCTGTTCGGGGTGACAAGCTCGAATGATCTCACCGCTCCGCAGGTGCTGGCACTGCTTGACTGGCTGGCCCCTACGCGCGATAGCGGCGGGGCATACAAGCCGAATGTGAATGCCCATAGGGAAGCGGCGATGATTGTCGTCTGGGCCATGAAAGAGGCCGGGCAGGGGGAGTTGATCTGATGGACCCATTCCAGGAATACCGATTTGCTCACGACGAACTCGAGGCCGACCGCGAAGTAGCCGCGCTGTGGGATGCCGTTGTCGAGGCGCAGCGCAAGCATGATCTAGCCTGCATCCCCTACCGCGAGAGGATGAGCGCAGCCGAGGCGGTGATTATCGGCGCCGTCCTCGAGCAGGGCAAGAGTGTCACGCTGCACAACATCGAGGCCCGCTACATGAAGGGCCGCTCCTCAACCTCCTGGAAGTCCGTGGCCGAGGAAATCGGCGCCCCGCCCGAGATCGTCGCCAAGCACACCAAAGAGGGCGAGCCATCCGTGATGGTGAGGGCGCTATGATCGCTGGCCCTCCTCGCCTCGGCACAATCGAAGAAGTCGCCGCCCTCCGCAAGCGGCTGGAGTTGCTGGAGCGAGTTCGCTCCGCGGCACAGGCGTATGTGAACGCTCCGACGAAGTTCGGCATCCGATACCAAGCATTCAGACACCTGGTAAAGGC
>JALHTP010000392.1 GCA_022865725.1 Methyloceanibacter sp.
AGCCGCGGATCGGGGACGGGGACCTCGCCGACATTCGGCTCGATGGTGCAGAACGGGTAGTTGGCGGCCTGGGCCGCCGCGCTCTCGGTCAGCGCGTTGAACAGGGTGGACTTGCCGACATTGGGCAGTCCGACGATGCCGCATTTGAATCCCATGATTTCAATCCGTCACGAGGTGAACCAGCGGCGGAGCTTGTCGGCGAGGCTGCCCTGCGGCTCGGGCGGCTCGGCCTTCTTGTCGGAGGCAGGCTCCTTTCGGCTTGGCTTCGCGCGCGGAGATTGTTTCTCCGGCGCGGGCTCGGCTTCGGACCGAAGCGCATGCGCCACGCGCGACTGGAATTTGTCGGCGGCCCCTTCGGCGAGATAAGGCGCCTCCTCGGCGATGGCGCCGAGCAGGGGCTCGAGCCAGGCATTGTCCGCCTTGGCGAAATCGTGCAGCACATGGCCCGTGACCAGCTCCTTCCGTCCCGGATGGCCGATGCCGATGCGGACGCGCACATAGTCGTTGCCGATATGGGCGGTCATCGACCTGAGCCCGTTATGGCCGGCGACCCCGCCGCCCGTCTTCACGCGCACCTTGCCCGGCGCCAGATCGAGCTCGTCATGGAAGACCACGACGTCGTCGAGATCGAGCTTGTAGAAGCGCACCGCTTCGCCCACGGCGCGGCCGGACTCGTTCATGAAGGTCTGCGGCTTCAGCAAGAGAACCTGCTCTTTCCCGAGCTTGCCCTCGGCGGCAACGCCTTGGAAGCGCTTGCGCCAGCCGGGGAAGCCATGCGCCGCGGCGATGGCGTCGACCGCCATGAAGCCCACATTGTGACGGTTGAAGGCATATTCCGCCCCGGGATTGCCGAGGCCGACAAAGAGCTTCATCAGAGTTGTCCCGATCGAAGGCTCAAGAAGCGCGAGGGGCTTGCGCGGCGATCGCGCCGGAAGAAAGAAGCGCTAGTCCTACTTCTTCTTCTCCTCCTTCTTCTTCTCCTCCTTCTTCTTCTCCTCCTTGGGCTTCTCCTTGTCGTCGCCACCCTCGGCAGGCGCTGCGGCGGCAGCCTCGGCGCCAAGCACGGCAGCCTCGGCCGTGGGAGCCCCGGCCACGGGCTCTTCAGCGGAGCGCCCGACGATGGTCGCCACGGTGAAGTCGCGCTCGGTGGTGGTCGGGCGCACGCCCTCAGGCAGTTTGATCGCCGAGATGTGGACCGCATCGCCGATCTCGAGCCCGGTCAGATCGACGTCGAAATGGTCGGGGATGGCGTCGGCGGGACAGCGCACTTGGATCTCGTGGCGCACCACGTTGAGCACGCCGCCGCGCTTGAGGCCCGGCGAGGCCGCCTCGTTGAGGAAATGCACCGGTACCTCGACCGTCACCAGCGCGTCCTTGCTGAGCCGCAGGAAATCGACATGGATCGGAAAATCGCGCACGGGGTCGAGCTGCACCGCGCGGGGGATCACCCGCGTCTTGGAGCCATCGACGTTGAGGGTGAAGACGGTGCTCTGGAAATGGCCGGATTGGAGCTGGAGGTTGATCGCCCGGTACTCCACCGAGATCGTCTCCGGGTCCTTGCGGTCGCCGTAAAGCGTGCCGGGAATGCGCCCTTCGCGGCGTTCGGCGCGGGCCCCGCCTTTGCCCGAGCGCTGCCTCGCCCATGCCTTGAGTTCGATCGCCTCAGCCATGACTAGCCTCCAAAGCCAAAAAAATGATGGGCCCAAAAAGGCCCGCGATTTGAGGGGGCTTATAGCCTAGAGCGCCGCCCGATGACAATCCTCCTATCAGAGGGGGAGGCGCCTATCGGAGCGGGCAAGTGCCTGCCGGGGCTGCGCGCGCCCGCTCCGATACCGGCCAACCCGCGAGACGGAGACCATACAAAGCGGTCCAATCGGCGTAGACTGGGCTATAAGCGACAATGAGTGGCGGCCTAGGTCCGCCGGCGTCGCAAGTCCCGAGATTGAAGGAGCAAACACCATGCCGCAGAGCGTCTACAAGGTCATCGAAGTGATCGGCACCAGCACGAAATCCTGGGAGGACGCTGCCAAGAGCGCGGTCGAGCTCACCGGCGAACATTTGCGCGAGCTGCGCGTGGCCGAGGTCGTCGAGCAGGACCTCGTCATCACCGACGGCAAGGTGGAGGCCTACCGCACCAAGCTCAAAGTCTCCTTCAAATATGAGGGCGGTCACTGAGCGGCGAGGTTCGCTTGCGCGGCAAGATCGTGCTGAAAATCAGCGCGTAGTTCGCCCGCTCAATAGAACAGGCTCGACACCGACTGCTCCTCGGCGGTGCGCGCGATCGCCTCGCCGAGCAAGGGCG
>JALHTP010000393.1 GCA_022865725.1 Methyloceanibacter sp.
AACACGGCCTTCCAATCCTCGAGCCGCGTGGCGAGAGAGCCGAGCCGGCTGCCCCCCTCGCCCTTGGGCGAGATCGCCGCATTATTGACAAGCGCGCTCAGCCTGCCTTTTTGGGCCTTCAGCCTGTCCTTCATCTCGGCAATGGCGCGAATCACATTGTCCGGATCGGCGAGATCGACCTGAATGTGATCCTCGGCTCCCGCCTCCCAGGGGCAGTTCTCGGGGAAAGCATGGCGCGAGCAGGAGATGACACGCCAGCCGGCGGATGAGAAGCGCTTGACCGTCGCATGCCCGATGCCGCGCGACGCGCCGGTCAGGATCAGGACCCTCCGCTCCTCTTGCGAGATGTGCGTCATTGGCTGTGCCGGGCGCGGTTACGGGTAGAGACGGGTCTTGGTCCAGGGCGCTTGCGCGGAGGCGCGACGGAACACGATCCGGTCATGCAGCCGGAACGGACCGTTCCTCCAGAACTCGATCTCGATGGGCACGAGCCGATAGCCGCGCCAATAGTCGGGGCGCGCAACGGGGCCCTCGCCAAAGGCTTCGGTCAGGCGGTCCACCTCCGCTTCGAGGACCGCGCGGCTCGCAAGCGGCCTCGACTGGAGCGAGGCGCAAGCGCCGATCCGGCTCTCGCGATGGCGCGTGGCGAAATAGGCGTCGGCCTCGGCCTGCGTCGTCGGCTCGATGGCCCCGCGCAGGCGAATCTGGCGCCCCAGGCTCTTCCAATAGAAGAGCAGCGCCGCCTTGGGATTGGCGGCAAGCTCGTGGCCCTTGGCGCTTTCGCAATTCGTATAGAAGACGAAGCCGTTTCTGTCGGCTCCCTTCAGGAGAATCATCCGCACATTGGGCAGGCCATCGGCATCGACCGTGGCAACGGCCATGGCCTCGGGATCGGCGGGCTCGGCGGCCTTCGCCTCCTTCATCCAGGCGAGGAACAGGGCGAAGGGATCCTTGGCCTCGGTGAAATCGGGCCCCTCGCCTCTCGGTTGGGATTGGTCGTCCATGCCTCAACGATCCTCGGCGATCCGCTTCGCCAATATTTTTTGGCGCAATCCCGGTGCAGAACGGGCATTTACGTTTTCCTCACCCTGATACGGCACCATAGGTCCTGTTGATAGTGGGCGCGGGGGGGAATCAGTGATTCCCGCGTCGAGTTTTTGGGGACGAGTTGGTTATGCGTACGTTCCGTTGGAACGCTCCTATCATCATTGGGGCGGGCGCTCTCGTATTATCAGTATTCGCGCCCGCCCCTCTTCCCCTCATGGCCGGGGAGAGTGGAGCGGAAAGGCTTGCGGCCGCAGAGGGCACGCAGCTTGGCCTCAGCGAGCTCAAAGCGCGGCTCGACCGAAGCGACCGGGTGGCGGCAGTGCAGGCGCTCGAGCTTGCGCTTTCCGAGCTCGGCGACGGGGTGACCCTTGTCTGGCAGCGCCCGGAGCGCGGCCTGGTGGGCAGGATCAAACCGGTGTCGGCCTACCGCGACGACAAGGGCCGAGTGTGCCGCCATGTCGTCTATTCGCTCGCGCTCGGCACCTATCAGCGGCAGATCGAAGGTGTCGCCTGCCGGGAGCAAAACGGCTCGTGGTCGCTCGCGGGCTAGTCAGGAGTCAGCATGTCCAGTGTCAGTGAAGCGCTAGCCACCTACTCCCCCTCCCATTTTATGGGTGAGGATGAGCAGGGGGGCGAGCACCAAAGTCCGGGTCCGCGATTTACCCCTCTCCTATCGAGAGATGCGCCAACATCCCCGCAGATGAAGGCCCAGCGCGAAGCGCAAGGCTACTCCGCCATTTGCTTTCCCGGGTGGAAAAGAGCCTAGGCCAGCCCCGCGCGGATCGGCCTCAACCGCCCTTCCGGCATTAAGCCTTCCGGCCCGGCTGTTGCGGCTCTATAAAGCGCCTTCCTTCCGAAAGGCGCTTTATCGATGGCTGACGGCGGCAGATTGATGGCGGGCAAGCGCGGCGTCGTGTTCGGCGTCGCCAATAACCGCTCGATCGCCTGGGGCATCACCAAGGCCGTGACCGATCAGGGCGCGGAAGTCGCGCTCACTTATCAGGGCGAGGCCATCAAGAAGCGGGTCGAGCCGCTCGCCCATGACGTTGGCTGCAAGCTCGTGCTTCCTTGTGATGTGACCGACGAGGCATCGGTCGAGGGCGTATTCAAGGCGCTCGAGACCGCCTGGGGCGGCATCGATTTCCTGGTCCATGCCGTCGCCTTCTCCGACAAGGAAGAGCTCGACGGGCGCTATGTGGATACGACCCAGGACAACTTCACCCAGACGCTGCTGATCTCCTGCTA
>JALHTP010000394.1 GCA_022865725.1 Methyloceanibacter sp.
AGTCGGCGACGCCGGAATGGATCGCCGAGAGCTGCTCGAAATGGAGCTCGGTGACCTCGGCCAAGAGCCGCGCCACGGTGGTCTTGCCCGTGCCGGGCGGTCCCCAGAAGATCACCGAAGAGAGCCGCCCGGCCTTGACCATGCGCGAGAGGATGCCCTGCTCGCCCAGAAGGTGATCCTGACCGATCACCTCGGCGAGAGAAGCCGGGCGCAGGCGGTCCGCAAGCGGGCGCGGCGCACCATCGGCGAGCCCGGAAGCCTCGAACAAAGTGGCGGCGGCCTTCTTCATCGCTCTAGCCTTGAATGGCGAGATTGAACACTTTTCCCCCGCGCTCGACCGACAGCCGCCAGCCGCCGTCGGCCGCCTCAAGCGCGCTGACCAGCCCGGCCACCGACTTGACCTTTTCGTTGTTGATGCCCACGACGACGTCGCCGCGCTTGACGCCAAGCCTTGCGGCCGGCGTCTTGTCCTGGACCTCGAGCACGACGACGCCCTCGCGCGTATCGTCATCGAGGCCGACTTCCTGCGCGACCGCGGGAGAGATATTGGCGACTTTGCAGCCGGTCAGCGGATGGCGCCCCTGAAGATCGCGCACGTCGCGCGGCGGGTCCTCGACAGGGGCGATCAGCGTGACGGTGGCCTTGACCTTTTGGCCCTTGCGCAGGACTCCGAGCTCGGCCGCGCCGCCGATGCCCTGCGTGACGAAGCGGTATTGGAAGGCTTGCGGATCCTGCACCGGCTTGTCGTCGACGCTGACCACGACGTCGCCCGCGAGCAAGCCGGCCTTGGCCGCCGGGCCCTTGGCGTGAACCTTGGCGACCAGCGCGCCGGACGGCGTCGCCAGCCCGAGCGACTCGGCGATGTCCGGCGTGACCGTCTGCAACGTGGCGCCGAGCCAGGGGCGCTGCACCTTGCCGCCCTTCAATGCCGACTGAACCACCAGCCGTACCATGTTGGAAGGAATCGCAAATCCGATGCCGTGCGAGCCGCCGCTCTTGGAGAAGATCGCGGTGTTGATGCCGGCCAGCTGTCCGGCCATGTCGACCAGCGCGCCGCCTGAATTGCCGGGATTGATGGCGGCGTCGGTCTGGATGAAGAACTGGTAGTCGGAGATGCCCACTTGGGTGCGCGCCAGCGCCGAGACGATGCCGCTGGTCACCGTCTGCCCGACGCCGAACGGATCGCCGATGGCCAGCACGATGTCGCCGACCTCGAGGCTGTCGGAATCGGCGAACCCGATCGAGGAGAATTGCACGCCCGGCGCGTCGAGGCGGAGCACCGCGAGGTCGGTCTGCTCGTCCTTGAGGATGAGCTTGGCCGGAAATTCCCGTCCGTCGGCGAGCGCCACGGTGATCTCGGCCTCGCCGCTCCCCTGGATGACGTGGTTGTTGGTGACGACCACGCCCTCGGGCGCCACCAGCACGCCGGAGCCGAGCGAGTTCTGAATACGTTCGCGTGGAATGCCGAACCGCTCGCCGAACAGCCGTCCGAAAAACGGGTCGTCGAAGAAGGGCGAAATCATCTGCTCGACCCTGTGGCGCACATAGACGTTAACCACCGCGGGCGCCGCCCGCTTCACCACGGGCGCGAAGGATTGCTTCATCACGGCCGCGCTCTCGGGCACCGCGCGTTGCTGCGCCTCGGCCGGGCTCAGACCCAGGGCAAGCAGGGTGGCGGCGCCTAGGAAGGCCGCAATGCTAGTTTTCCTGGATGGCGATGACATAGGCTTCATGGCTGCCCGATCGGAATTGGTCGCGGACAATACTTGTTCTGATGGCTATAACCCAAGCTGCCCAAGGGAGAAACTGGCCTCGTCGTGGCCAAATTCAAGGGCTTGTATCCCGCCCTTTTGCAAGGGTCTGCGCTTGCCCGACCGGGAAGTTCTACTAAGATGCCGCCAGGCGTGTTTGCGACTGTAACGTTACAATGGGAGAAAGCGCATGCGTATTATAAGACTGGCCTTGATCACGACGACGGCGCTCGTTATCGGCAGCGCCTCCGCCTATGCGATCACGGTCAAGAAAAGGATCGAAGCTCCAGGCCTCCCCCCCGAAGTTTGGGCGATCGCCGGCGCGTTCTGCCAGATCCAGGACTGGCATCCAGCCGTGGACAAGTGCGAGGAAGTCAAAGAGGGCGATGTCGTCTTCCGTAATCTGACGCTCAAGGACGGCGCCAAGATCAAGGAGAAGCTCACCGGTACCGAGGATCTCGCCTACACCTATGAGATCGTCGAGGGCCCGCTCCCGGTCACGAATTACTCGTCCAAGCTGTGGCTGGAGGTGGACGACGAGCCGGACCGCTCGATCATCTACTGGCAGTCCGAGTTCGAGCCGGCTGACGGCA
>JALHTP010000395.1 GCA_022865725.1 Methyloceanibacter sp.
CCAGGCGGTCTTCGCCACCGAGTTCGGCCGTAGCCTCGAATATTACTCTGGCCTCGTGTTTCAGATCGACATGGCGGGCCGCGACGAGGCGATCGCGGGAGGCGGGCGCTATGACGGCCTCCTCGCTTATCTCGGCGCGCCGAAAGAGGTCCCGGCGATCGGCTCGGCCATCCACACCGAGCGCCTGCTCGCCGCGGCGGGGAGGGGCGCGTGATGGCGGCGAAGCTCTTCATCGCGGTCCCCTCCAAGGGGCGGCTCAAGGACCAGGCCGCCGACCTGTTCGAGCGGGCTGGCATCGCCTTGCGCAAAGACGGCCACGAGCGCGGCTATCGCGGCGCGCTTGCCGGTCTCGACGGCGTCGAGGTGGTGTTCACCTCGGCGGCCGAGATCGTGCACCAGCTGAAGACGGGCCGCGTGCATCTGGGGCTGACCGGCGAGGATCTGATCCGCGAGACGCTCGCCGACGTCGACGGCTCGGTCGAGTTTCTTGAGCCGCTCGGCTTCGGCCGCGCCGACGTGGTCGTGGCCGTGCCGGATTGCTGGGTCGATGTCGCCCGCATGGCCGACCTGGAAGATGTCGCCGCGCAATTTGCCGGCGTGCATGGTCGGCGACTCCGCGTCGCCACCAAATATATGAATCTGACGCGGCGCTTCTTCGCGGGCCACGGCGTCACCGGCTACCGCATCGTCGAAAGCGTGGGCGCCACCGAAGCCACGCCCGCGGCGGGCACCGCCGAGCTGATCGTGGACATCACCACCACTGGCACCACGCTCCGAGCCAATCATTTGAAGGTGCTGGAGGACGGGCTGATCCTGAAGTCGCAGGCGCATCTCTTCGCCTCCCGCACAGCGCCTTGGACCGCCGACGCCATGCAGCTTCGCGCCGCCATCCTCGCCAAACTGCAAACTCCCTCCCCCTGAAAGGGGGAGGGCCGGGGTAGGGGTGTTCACCGGGAGGTGAATGGCGGGGACGTTCTGGAAAGGCTATTTTCCGCGCCATGCTGATTCGTCTCACCCTCGCGCTCCTGCTTGCCTCTTTCGCGCAGTCCGCCATCGCCGCGCCCGCGCGCATCATCATCCTGCGCCACGGCGAGAAGGCCGACGCCTGGAAGCTTTGCGAGATCGGCGAGCAGCGCGCCAAGGCGCTCGGCTTGAACTATCTCGGCCGCGACGCCGCCAAATCGCTGTTTCCGGCTGGAGAGCAGCCCGCCTTCTTCTTCGCCATCACGCTGCATACGCTCGAGCTTGCCACGCCCGCGGTCGCGAGCTGGAACAAACCGATCATCCTTTATTCGGTGGTGCCCGAGGCGGGCCTGAGCCAGGACGATTTCACCAAGGCGCTGAACCGCCGCACGCAGGAGGCGGTGCGCAACCTCCTCGCCAATCCGGCGCTGGAGGGCAAGACCGTGGTGCTGGTCTGGGAGCACAAGCACATCGCCAATGCGGAGCTCGACGCCAAGTTCGAGAACGAGCGCGAGGGCGTGACGCTGCGCCAGCTGCTCAAGCTGGACCTCCTGCCGGGCGTGCCCAAGACCTGGCCCGACGACACTTACGATTATTTCTGGATCGTGGATTTCGCCGCGAATTCCAACGTCCCCTCGAGCTTCTCCATGATGAAGCAGGAATTCGGCACCTCGTTTCCGCGCGTGCCGTCCAACGATTGGGGCGCGCCGGACGGCCTCGACGCCGCCAGCGGCTGCAAGATCGGCGCCGATCAGTAGAGACGCAATCCGCCGGATCGTGCTCTAGGCGACGGTCAAATCCACATCGCTCTCGGTCGCCGGAACTCTGCCCTTGGCCTCGGCGAGGCGGTGGCGCCCGGTATTGGCGTCAGGCTGAAGCTCGAAGAAGCGGCCATGGAACTGCACCAGGCTCGAGCGATGGCCGATGGAGACGATGGCCGCGTCGGGCAGTCTGGCCAGCAGAAGGCGGTAGAGCATTGCCTCCGAAGCCTCGTCGAGCGCGGCTGTAGCCTCGTCGAGAAACAGCCAGTCCGGTTTTTGCAGCAGCGCGCGGGCGATCGACAGGCGCTGCTTCTCGCCGCCGGAAAGCTTGTCGGTCCAATAAGCGGTCTCGTCGAGCTGCTTGCGCAAGGCCGCAAGCCCGACGGCGGATAAAACGTCCTCGATCTCATCGGGGCTGAAAGCGTCCTCGGGGCCGGGATAGGCGAGCGCGCCGCGAAGCGTGCCGAGCGGCAGATAAGGCCGCTGCGGCAGCACCAGCACATTGGCGTCCTTCGGGATACTGATCGAGCCTTGGCCGAACGGCCAAATTCCGCCGAGCGCCCGGAACAGGCTGGTCTTGCCTGAGCCGGAAGGCCCCGTGACCAGCACGCGCTCGCCGGGTGCGATGGAGAAGCCTTTGACCCGCACGATCTCCTGGCCGTTGGGGAGGCCCACGGCAAGATGGTCGGCGGAGAAATTGCGGGCGCCGTCGGTGGCGACCTCGACGCGGGGCGCCGTCTTATCGAGCCCTTCGGCCCAATCGATCGAGGCCTCGAACCCGGACAGCCGGTTCAGCACGGCCTTCCAGTCGGCGATGCTGGTATAGGCCGTGACGAAGAAGGAGAGCGCGCTCTGCACCTGCCCGAAGGCCGACGAGATCTGCATCAGGCCGCCCAGCGTCATCTTGCCGAAGAAAAAAACCGGGCTCACCACCACGAAGGGGAAGATGATGGCGGCTTGCGAGTAGCCCGCGGTGAGGAAGGTGAGCCGCTTCCGCCGGCTCATGATCGCGTACCAGTTGCGGATGACCCAGCCGAAGCGGTCGCGCAGCCGCGCCTCTTCTGCCTCTTCGCCCGCCAGCAGCGTCACCTCCTCGGCATTCTCGCGCAAGCGCACGAGCGAGAAGCGGAAATCGGCCTCATAACGCTGCTGATCGAAATTGAGCTTGATCAGCGGGCGTCCGACGAGATGGGTGACCCAGGTGCCGATGACCGCGTAGATCAGCGCCGCCCAGACGAGATAGCCCGGGATATTGAACGTGCTCGAGCCGATCATCAGCGGGGTGGCCGACGAAAGGTTCCACAGGATCACGATGAAGGAGACGAGCGTGACGATCGAGCCCAGCAGCGCGATGCCGATATCGAGCGTAGAGTCCACGAATTGGCGGATGTCGTCGGCGATGCGCTGATCGGGGTTGTCGGCCTGATCGCCCTTCAGCCGCATGCGGTAATGGGTGCCTTGGCCGAGCCAGCGGCCGAGATAGCGATTGGTGAGCCAATAGCGCCACTTAATCTGCAGCCATTGCTGGA
>JALHTP010000396.1 GCA_022865725.1 Methyloceanibacter sp.
AGAACGGCATTCGCGATCAGCGCGATAAGGAGAAGAGCGAGGCGGAGCGGCTCGCCTCCGAGCAGATAAGCCTCGATCGCCTGCTGGAAGAGAAGCGACGCGATACCGCCCAAGGCGAGGCCGAGCTTGCCGATATCAGACGGTCCACGGTCGATCAGGCCCAGGCCGTCACCGACTTGAACGAGCTGATCGACCGCCTGGACGCCCAGATCGCCAGGGTCGAGATCGCCCAATACGACGCCGAGGTCGCCGCCGAGCGGGCGCTTCTCGCCCGCGAGCAGCAGCAGGCGCTGGCAACACCTACCAATGAGAGCGTGGTCGAGATCAAGCCGGGGACGAAAGTCGCCTTTGCCAGCCCGGATCGCCTCAAGCCCGCCCTCCCCTTCGAGGCCGCCAAAGGGACGCTGCGGCTGCCGGCCCAGGGCCGGCAGGTGAAGCGCTTCGGCGACGCCGACCCCACCGGCTCAACGCTCAAGGGGATTTCGCTGCAAACCCGCGGAGAGGCCCGGATTACGACCCCGGCGGACGGCTGGGTCGTCTATGCCGGCGAGTTCCGCTCCTACGGGCAGCTATTGATCATCAACACAGGCGGGGGCTATCATATCCTGCTTGCGGGGATGAGCCGCATAGACGTAAGCCTGGGCCAGTTTGTCCTTGCCGGAGAGCCGATCGCGGTGATGGGCAACGCGGCGGCGCCGAGGCAAGGCGATGACAGTTCGCGCCCCGTTCTGTATGTCGAGTTCAGAAAGGACGGCAGGCCAGTAGACCCTGACCCATGGTGGGCCGAGGCTTCCGAAAAGGTGCAAGGATGATGCGGAAATCCGAATACGCGCTGTGGGCGCTTCTGGTGTTGGCCGTGCTCGCTGCCGGATCGACGATGGTGAGCTTGGCGCGGAGCCAGTCGGCCTCGGCCGCCAACTCGGAGATCTACCGGCAGCTCGATCTGTTCGGCGAAGTGCTTGAGCGCGTCCGCTCCGACTATGTCGAGAAGCCGGAGGACGGCAAGCTGATCGAATCGGCCATCAACGGCATGCTGACCGCGCTCGACCCGAACTCGGCCTATCTCAATCCGAAGCATTTCCGTGACATGCAGGTGCAGACCCGCGGCGAGTTCGGCGGGCTCGGCATCGAGGTCACGATGGAGAACGGCGTCGTCAAGGTCGTCTCCCCCATCGAGGACACGCCGGCTTCCAAGGCCGGGCTGATGAGCGGCGATCTGATCACCCATCTCGACAAGGAGCAGATTCTCGGTCTCACTTTGCAAGAGGCGGTGGAGAAGATGCGCGGTCCGGTCAATTCGCCGATCACGCTCACCGTCCTGCGCAAGGGCGTCGAGGATCCGTTCGACGTGAAGGTCACGCGCGACGTGATCCACATCAACCCGGTCAAGTATAATGCCGAGGGCGATGACGTCGGCTATATCCGGCTCACCACCTTCAACGAGCAGACCACGGCCAACCTGCAAAAAGCGGTCGAGGATTTGAAGAAGCAGCTCGGCCCGAACCTCAAGGGCTATGTCCTCGATCTTCGTAACAATCCGGGCGGCCTGCTCGACCAGGCTATCTCCGTCTCCGATGCGTTCCTCGATCAGGGCGCCATCGTGCTGACCCGCGGCCGCAATCTCGAGGAGACCCAGCGCTCCAACGCGCGGCAGGGCGATATCACCGACGGACAGAAGATCGTCGTCTTGATCAATGGCGGCTCGGCCTCGGCCTCCGAGATCGTGGCGGGCGCGTTGCAGGATCACCACCGGGCGACCATTCTCGGCACCCGCTCCTTCGGCAAGGGTTCGGTGCAGACCATCATTCCGCTCGGCTCGAATGGCGCCTTGCGGCTTACAACGGCGCGCTACTACACGCCTTCGGGCCGCTCGATCCAGGCCAAGGGCATCGCGCCCGAGGTCGTGGTCGAGGAAGAGCTGCCCGACGAGCTGAAGCAGAAGGCGGAAGCCCAGGGCACGCGCGGCGAAGCCAATTTGCGCGGACATCTCAAGGGCGACAGCGAGGAAGAGGGCGCCGCTGCCGAGGCCGAGGAAGAGTCTGGAAGCTCGGCCTATGTGGCACCCGAGAAGGACAAGGACACGCAGTTGAAATACGCGCTCGATCTCTTGCGCGGCATCAAGTCGGTCGATACGGAGGCCAAGAAGAAGGCTGAGGCCAATTAAGCTCGTGCCCCGGCAGGCGAAGCCGGCGCCATGCCGGCTACGACGATAATAATCGCCGGGGAGAGGCTTACCGCCACGACTGGCCGGCGAGCGGGGAGGTAAAGTCGAATGAAGGCGCTAGCCGTCGCAACTGGCATTGTGTTTTGGACGCTTGTCCTCGGCACGGCGTTGCTGGCCTTCTTTCCGGGCAGCGACGCCGGCGAGCCCGTCGCCATTCTGCAGATCGAGCCGGCCACAGCGCCGGGCGACGGCGCGCCCGCCGCGCCTGAAGCGGCCTTGCCGCCTGAGGAAAGCGAAGCTCCGGCCGCAGAGCCGACGCCTCCCGCGCAAGCCAACGGCAATATGGAGCTTCCTCCAGGGTTTGGCGTACCGTCGGACGCCCCGCAAGCCCCGCTTGTCGAGCAGCCGGGCCGGGGCACGCTTGTGCCGATCGCCCCTGGCGGACAGAGCGAGGCGCCTCCCGCACCACCTGAAGCGCCCGACGATGCAGCTCCGCCAGAGGAGGATCCGGATCAGCAAGGTGCTGCTCCTGCGACAACCCCCGGGATGCAGCAGGCTGTGCTCGATACCCAAGCGGCCACGCCACCGCCTCCGCCGCCTATGCCGGAGAGCGAAACCGGCTCAGTCACCCTTTCCGCCGTGCCCGTCGCCGAATTGGTCGAGGAATCGCAATACGGCCCCTTGCCGAAGGTGGCTGCCGACGGGCGGCGTTCCATCGATGTCTATGCGCGGCCGTCGCGCTATGCCGTGGCTAACGCCGGAGACCCGCCTCGCATCGCCATCCTCGTGACCGGTCTCGGTCTTCCCGACAGCCCGGCCGGCGACGTGCTCAAAGGTTTGCCGGCGCCGATCAGCGTGGCTTACGGCGCCTATGGGCGGAATCTGCAAGAAGGCGTCAGTCGGGCCCGCGACAACGGCCATGAGGTGCTGCTGCAGATCCCGCTCGAGCCGAACAACTATCCGACCGTTGATCCCGGTCCCCACACGCTCCTGACCACCTTGCCGCCGCAGGAGAACATGAAGCGGCTGCAATGGCTGATGTCGCGCTACACCGGCTATGTCGGGGTCACCAATCACATGGGCGAAAAGTTCGAGGTGACGTCCGCATCGTTGACTCCGGTGCTGGAGGAGCTGAAACGGCGTGGCCTGCTCTACATCGATGATGGGAGCGTGAAGGATTCGACGGCCGGACAAATCGCCGGCGCTATCGGCCTCGACTATTCGGTCGTCAGCGTCCAGATCGACGCGGGCAACGTCGCCAAGCAATTGGCTGAACTCGAGGCCGCGGCAAAGCAGCGGGGCGCGGCGATCGGCGTGGTCAAGGCGACGCCCGCCACCGTCAAGCAGCTCGCCGACTGGGCCAACAAGCTCGAAGGCAAAGGTTTCGTGCTGGTTCCGGTCAGTGCGGCGGTGCGGTCCCAGCGGCAAAGCTGAAACTCCTTTCATGACAGAGCAAGAAGGGCTGCCCTACCGGCCTTGCGTCGGCGTGATGCTCATCAACGGCGAGGGCCGCGTCTTTGTCGGGCGGCGCGCCGAACGGGGCGACGCGCCGGAAGGCGTCGGCACGTGGTGGCAGATGCCGCAAGGCGGCCTCGATCCGGGCGAGGAGCCGGAGGCTGGGGCGCGGCGCGAGCTTGCCGAGGAGACCGGCGTGCGCAGCGCGCGCTTCGTGGCGCGGGCACGGAATTGGCTCACTTACGATCTTCCGAGCGAGCTTGTGGGCATTGCCTGGGAGGGCCGCTATCGCGGCCAGAAGCAAATGTGGTTCGCCGCCCGCTTCGAGGGCCCCGAGAGCGAGATCAATATCGGGCCCCGCGAAGGTCACGAGCAGGAGTTCGACGCTTGGCAATGGGTGAGCCTGCAAGAGCTGCCCGCGCTGGTCGTGCCGTTCAAGCGCGAGGTCTATCTCAGCGTGATCGAGGAGTTTGCCGCGGTTGCGTCATGGTGAGGTGCCCGGCCGTCCTTCGAGGCTCGCTTCGCTCGCACCTCAGGATGACGGCCGGGCCTCGAACCATGTGCGCATCGCTTCAGGCACGCGCCCGATTGGCGGGGGCCGGCCGCAAGCGCCGCATGAAGCGCCGCCAAAGCAGCACGCTTGCCGGCAGGAGCACGAGGTCGCCGATCAGGGCCGCGATCAGCGTCATCGCCGAAAGCTTGCCGAACAGCCGCAACGAGGGCAGGTCCGACAACACCGTCACGCCGAGGCCGAAGGCGAGGATCAGAGAGGTCAGCACCAGCGCCGGCCCGATCAGCACGGTCGCCCGCTCCACCCCTATGGCCGGGTCCTCCCCCGGCCGATCCTCGAGCCGCAAGCGGTTGAGATAGTGGACGGCGGCGTTGAGCGACAGGCCGAAGGCGACGATCAGCGCGACGATGCTGGCAAATTGCAGCCCCTCGCCGGAGGCGGCCAGAACGGCGCCGGCCGTGAAGACCGGGAACAGGGTCGGCAGCACGGTGACCACGGCGACCATCACCGAGCGGAAGGCGAGCCCGAGGAAAATACAGATGAACACGATCTCGGTGGTGAGCCCGGCATTGAGCTTGCCGATCATGGTGGCGCTGTTGCGCGCGGCGATCGCCGACAGACCGGTGACCACGATGCGATAGCCGGGATTGGCGTCGCGCACGCCGTTCAGCTTGCCGTCGAGTTTCTCGACGATGGGCAGGAGGTCGCTCACATCGACGTCGGGGATGCGCCCGGTGACGACGACGGAATTGTCCGCCTCGTCGATGAAGCGCTTGGTCAGATAGTCCGGCAGGATCGAGACATATTCCTTCAGCTTTTCCGGGGTGTCCTCTTGGGTCTTGGCGAGCCAGCGGCGTAGCGTCTCGACCGACCAGACATTGCCGACGCCGGACTGGGTCTCAACCAGACTATGGACGTCGCCGATCACCTTCAGCACATCGGGGTCGTAGAGCGACTTGCCTTGCGGCCAGTCGATCATCACGTGCAGCGGGTTGGCGCCAGTCAGCTTCTCGTCGAGCTGGGCGCTAGCCGCGACCGCCTGCTCACGGTCCGGCACCTGATCGGCCAGGCGGTAGCGCGGCGGCAGCGTCACGTAGATGGCGCCGAAGGCGATCACCAGGAGGAGGCCGACGGTGACCACGCCTTGCGGATAGCGCACACCAAACTGGGCGATGCGCCCGCAGAAGCTCTTCAGCGCGTTCATCGCCCGGTCATGGCTCTTGAGATTGGCGGTATAGGCCTTGGCGTTGCGCGGAATGAGCGCCCGGGTGAGCAAGGGAACTAGGGTGATGCCGGCGACGAAGGCGATGGCCGCGGAGAGCGCTCCGGCGAGGCCGAAATCCCGGATCAGAGCCGAATCCGAGAACAGCAGCGCGATGAAGGAGGCTGCCGCCGTGGCGGTGGCGATCACGCAAGCCGGGCCCACCACGAGCACTGCATAGCGGGCCGATTTGATGCGCCGGTCGCCTTCGACCAGCCGGTTGCGCATGGCGACGGTCAGCTGCATGGAATCGGAGAAGCCGAGCACCATGATCAGCGGGATCATGACGTTGAGGAAGAGATTGAGCTTGAAGCCGAGCCAGCCGAACAACCCGATCGACCAGACGATGGCGATCACGGGGGGAAGTGCGGCGATCACCATCAGCGACAGGCGCCGGAAGAAGGCGTAGGCGATGATCGCGCCGAACAGGAAGCCGAGCACATTGTATTTGAAGCGGTCGCGCTCCACCGCGTTCCTGATCTCGAGCTGCATGACGGGAGCGCCGGAGAGTTGCATCCTGAGGCCCGTGTCGGCCAGCTCATGCTCCGCCGTGTCGTGAATCTGCTCGACCACGGAGCCGAGGCCCTTCTCCTCCACCACTTTGCGATCGAGAGCGAGCAAGATGAGGGTGAGCGTGCCGTCGTCGGAGAGGAGCTTGCCCTTGATGATCTCGTTATTGCGGACCTTGTCGATCAGCGCCTTATAGGCGTCGCCCTTGGGCAGCTCGGCCGGGAAGACGGGGCCAGGAATCGTGCCTGGCTCGGGCGCCTCCCGTGCCGAGAACAGCGAGACCTCGCCGGCCATCCCGTCGACAAACTGGAGCTCGATGATGAGTTCGCGCAGAGCGTCGATCGACTTCCGCTCGAGCAGCTGGTTGCCGCTCACGACAATGAGCACGTCATATTCGCTCGAGGGAAAGCGCTCGGAGATGATCTCGTAATCGCGGAACTCCGAAGTGTCGGTGCGGAACAGTTCGGAGAGGGAATCGTCGACCTTGAGCCTTGTGTACCCGAAGCAGGCTGCGATGGTTATGGCGACGATGATGGCGGCGGCGATGAGGGGATAGCGGAGCGCGATGAGACCAAGCCGCTCGATGCCGAAGCTCAGCGATCGCACCCGTTTCGGCTCGGCCTTTTGCTGCATTTCCCTTGTCCGCCCCGGCCCCCTGGGACGCGAGCTCGTCCTTGGGGAAACCCTTTTTTGTTGGGCCCGTTATAGCATCTAAGAGATTCGATGTCTCGGCGGTCCCCGGTGTGTCGTGGGGAAGAAGCTTGCGCCCTAGAGATTGAGCGTGGTCTGCACTTGGCGCAGATGATCGAGCTTGGTCTTGGCGCGGTCGCGGGCGGCGTCCTCGGTGGCGTCGGCCACATCCTCCTCGGCGTCCTTGATCGCTTGAGCAAACCGTCCGGCGTCAAGCTCGACGAGGTCTATTGCCGTCTCGGCGAGAATGGTGAGGCCCGAGGGGCCGATCTCGGCGAATCCGCCGCGAATGAAGAAGCGCTGATGCTCGCCCCCGGGGAGACCGATATCGAGCAGGCCCGGGCGGAGCGTGGTGAGCAGCGGCGCGTGATGCGCGAGCACGGTCATGTCGCCTTCCGCGCCCGGAACCAGCACCTGCTCCACGTCGCCCGAGACGAGCAGCCGCTCCGGCGATACGAGCTCAAAACGGAAGCTGGTGCTCATCTCGTTTGGTACCAGGTTTGGATGTCATTCTCCAACTGCAGCTCGGTTCCGCAGAATGGGCAGAATCTGATCGGCTTGGTGAAATGGCCGACTTCCTTCGCCATCGGAACGATGCCGATAGTCAGGGACAGTACGCCCTCGTCGACACGGAACATCGAGCCCTCCTTAATTGTGCATCGATTGCCGTAAATCCTCGCAGCACATGCCTAACACGGTCATGTTACGCGACCTCGGCGGCGAGCTTCTCGGCCTTGGCGACCGCCTCCTCGATGGTTCCCACCATGTAGAACGCCGCCTCCGGCA
>JALHTP010000397.1 GCA_022865725.1 Methyloceanibacter sp.
CCCCCTTCTGAGGGGCAGTTTAATTCCTTCATTCGCCGGATTTTTCGCTGCCATTCTAGCTGCCAAAAAAGGGTACACTGGCCGAAGCGGCGGCGGCTTGACTTGTTGCAAAGGCCTAACCTCCGTTAAAGGCCTAACCTCCGTTAAGGAGGCGAAGGCGGACGAACTCAAGGCGCCGGGAGGAACGATGACTGACGAGTCCCCCGAGGAAATTCACCTGAAGCACATGAGAGCCCCGGACTATAGGGAGATCTCCGCCGACGGGACGCTGCACAAGATCGTCGACAATCACCTCGTCATCACCTTCTACATCGAAGATTCGCGGGTGACAGGCGAGGTGCTCAGGCGGGACGGCCAGGATCCGCCCACTTACCGAATCGCCGCCATCGAGGAAGAGAAGCAGCGCCTCGACGTGATCGCCGTGCGCGTGCCCACCAAGGCTATCCTGGGGCTTGCCGCCGCCGTCGCCGAGCGCCTGACCCAGCCGCAATCCGAAAAGTCGCCGAAATCCGCCAAGAAGTGACCGAAGCTCCCGCCTCTCCTGGCGAAGCCTAGCCCAGCACCCCGCGAGCATGCGCAAGCGGGATGGTCTCCATCGAGAGCTGAGGCCGAATCAGCCGGTAATGGCCGAATTCACCTGCGGCTTTGTCTCGCGCGACCGAATGGGAGCCGGACAGCATGAGGCTTGCGCCGGCCACCGTCAGCACCAGCAGCCCCGCCGAGACCCCGCCGAGCAGAAAGCCGCTGCCCCTGGGAAGGGTGGGATGGAGAAATCCTGCGCGTCTTGAGGATCGGCTTGAGATCATGCCTAGGACGCCCCTTCGTTGCCCTGTGCTCGGATCGACTTGGCGCGATCCCTTGAGGGTTGCTTAGCAGAGACTCCTTGTCGTTCAGTAAAGCCGCCTTTCCTGCCGGGTTACGCGAGCGGAGCATTTTGCGGCAGGAGATTGGCGGCAGGGGAGTTGAGGCAGATCAAGACGGACGATCGCCGCCAGCGCTAAGAGGGAGCGGCGCCAAGCGGGAAAGCCGGCCGGATAGAGCCTTGCACAGAGTCTTGCCCGCACTCGGGAACGAGTGGCAAGGATGCGGCAAAAATGCCGCTAGACCATGGGCTTGCCGCGCTTGTGACGAGGTTGGGATTGATGTTACCTAGCCCCCCGCGGCGGCTCTATATGCAAAGCCTGGATGCTGGCTATACATATGCAGGGCATGGATTGAGAGCTTGCGGTGCGTGGTCCGACGATATCCACGACGGGTTCCGGCCTGGGCAGAGGCCGGCAAAGGTTGAGATGATCGAGGCTTGAGACATGGATTACGAGGGTCGGTTTCGCCAACATCTCGAGGCGCTGCATGCGGAGGGACGCTATCGCGTCTTCGCCGATCTGAAGCGCCGCTGCGGGGCTTACCCGGCCGCCGATCATTTCGCCGAAGGCGGTCCTCGCGATGTGACGGTGTGGTGCTCCAACGACTATCTCGGCATGAGCCAGCATCCTTCCGTGCGCGCCGCCATGCACGAGGCGATCGAGGAAGTTGGCGCGGGCTCAGGCGGCACGCGCAACATCTCCGGCACCACCCATTATCACGTTGAGCTCGAGACGGAGCTCGCCGACCTTCACGGCAAGGAAACGGCGCTGCTCTTCACCTCCGCCTATATCGCCAACGATTCGACGCTTTCCACGCTACAGCGGCTGATGCCTGGGCTCGTGATCTTCTCCGACGAGAAGAATCACGCCTCGATGATCGAGGGTATCGTGCGAGGCGGCGGCGAGAAGCACATCTTCCGCCATAACGATGTCGAGCATCTCGAGGAGAAGCTGAAGGCCGTTCCGCGCGGGGTCCCGAAGATCATCGTGTTCGAGAGCGTCTATTCGATGGACGGCCATATCGCACCGGTCGCGGCGATCTGCGATCTCGCCGAGCAATATGGCGCGCTGACTTATCTCGACGAGGTGCACGCCGTCGGCCTGTACGGCCCGCGCGGCGGCGGCATCGCCGAGCGCGATGGCGTCATGCATCGCGTCGACATCATCAACGGCACCCTCGCCAAGGGCTTCGGCGTCATGGGCGGCTATATCGCCGCCAGCAGCGCCTGCTGCGACGCCATCCGCTCTTATGCGCCGGGCTTCATCTTCACCACCTCGCTGGCGCCTGCCATCGCCGCCGGCGCCCTTGCCTCGATCCGCCATTTGAAGCGGAGCGAGATCGAGCGCGCGCGGCTGAAAGAGCGAGTGAGGACGGTGAAAGGTCTGATGGCGGAGGCCCGCCTGCCGGTGATGGAGAATCAGAGCCACATCGTGCCGGTGATGGTGGGCGATCCGGTGCACTGCAAGGCGGTGACCGATACCCTCCTCACCCATTATCGGATCTATGTGCAGCCGATCAACTATCCCACCGTGAAGCGCGGCACCGAACGCATGCGCTTCACCCCCTCGCCGGTGCACACGGACGCCGAGATCGCCACTCTGATCGGCGCTCTCACAGAGCTATGGGCCGCCTGCCCGGTCGGCAAAGGCGAATATGTAAGGCTCGCCGCCGAGTAAGGGTGGCCACCGATCGGCCACGGCATTGGTTTCGGGTCGTGCGACATCGGATACTGCTCCCCATCGCCGTGATCCTGTGCTTTGGCGGCATGGCGATTGCCCAAGATCTGCCGAGGCCACCTTGCGTGGCCTCCCCGCCCGACCCCAATTATGCGGCCGCCGGCGCTCCCCCCAATATTCGCGTCTGGGACCGACGCGATCAGGCGGCGCCCTGGGTCCCTCCTTCATGCACCGGCTGGACGGCGAAGGGCGCCGGCGTGCTCGTGGCCGTCGCCGGCAGTTTCTCCGGTGGCGGCAGCGAAGACCTGCTCAAGCGCTTCGGTGCGATTTCAGCACTGGAGGGAGTGCGCTACTGGTCGGTAACCGAGGGCGGCTGGCGGACGCTGATCACCCATGCGACCGCGCTGGAAGGGCCAGATCTCGGCCGTAATAGGTCCACATACCCGGCCCCTTCCGCTCGAGGTCGTGCACGGATTGCAAGTCGCCCGGTTCGAAGAGTGGAATAAGGAATCTGCGAACGGGCGACATGTTCTCGATCGCGATCACCAGTCCGGCAGGACCCGCCTGTGGTGAATATGGATGTTCATCGGCGTGGTGCCTCGAAGGTTCGCCCGAAGCAGCGTTCTACTCCAAGCCTGGTTGTGCAAAGGTTAGCGCTGCGCGTCTTGGGACAAAGCGGCAACGATCCGGGCAGTTGGAAAGCACGTTCGGCGGTAACCCTCGCAGATGACCTTCCTTTGCGCCATGATATTTTGACGACGGCCGTGGCGGGTCGCTCCCGCTAGGAATGGACTCATGCTATTATTGTTCTTCAAGAACTTCTGGTGGGCTGCATGGTGGCCCTTATGCACCATGCAATTGGCGATGGAGAAGGCCGCGCGCCAAGCGGCCGACAGGCCAAAGGCGCCGCCGTCAACCACGCCGCCGCCGGGGCCGCCGGCGCGTGAGACAGGGGCAGTCGTGCGGCAACAGGAGAGTAGTAGAATGGCCAGTGACGCATTCAAGACTCCGGAAATTCCGCAGCCGCTGCGCGAACTCATGAAGATGAGCATCGAGCAAGCCAGGCGGGCCTTCGAGACCTTCGTCTCGACCAGCGAGAAGACGTGGAAGTCGCTCGAGAACAGCTCGCAATCGGGCCGCGCCGGCCTCTATGCGCTCAACGCCAAGATCGCCGAGATCACCCGCCTGAATGCCGAGGCGAATTTCGCCCTGGCGATGAAGCTCACCGAGAGCCGGGACGTCAATCAGGCCATGGAGCTGCAGAGCCAGCACGTGCGGAAGCAGATGGAGACCTTCGTGCACCAATTGGAGGAGATGCGCGACTTGACCGCGCAGATCATCTAGGAGGCGAACCCGACGGCGCGCACCGACGTCAGAACCCCGCCGTCGCCAGCGAGCAACGCCAGGAGCGCTCCGTCGGCTCCGAGCGGCGGCACGAGCTTTTCCTCCTACGCTCCGTCGAGCAGCGTCACGCCCGGCGGAGAGACCGGCCGGACCTACTAGAATGCTTACCGGCTAGAAGTTCCAGCCGGGATCGTGGCTGATGTCGTGAAAGGCCTTGTGGATCGCGCCGCCCCAGCCCTCGCGGATCGCCTGGAGATAGGGATCGTCGTCCTCGAGCCTCGTCATAAAGTCCTTCTTCAGCGAGTTGCGCCTGTAGATCAGAAGATCCAGCGGCGGCCCCACCGAGACGTTCGAGCGCATGGTCGAGTCGAACGAGATCAGCGCGCATTTGGCGGCGTCGCTCAGGATCGTATCGTGCTGAATGATGCGGTCGAGGATGGGCTTGCCGTATTTGACCTCGCCGATCTGGAAATAGGTCGTGTCGCCCATCGCCTCGATGAAATTGCCGGCGTCGTAGACCAGGAACAGCCTGAGCTGGCCGCCGCCG
>JALHTP010000398.1 GCA_022865725.1 Methyloceanibacter sp.
ACGGCGGCGATCGTATTGAAGTTCACCGCCAGCGCGGAGTTCAGCGCGTCGTAGGCCTCGCCGGTCTCCTCGATGCCCGGGATGCGGAGGTCGGAGGGGTAGTAGCTCGCGTCGAGCACGATGCCGGTGATCGGCTCCTTGCCGATTGCGGCGACCAGCTGCTGCGCGAGCGGCGCCAGCTCCTCTGAGATTAAAAAGGGATCGCCGCCGCCGCGCACATACAGCACCCGCTTGTCGTCCAGGTAGAATTTTGTCTCGAAGCGGTAGTCGCCGCCGAGCACCTCCATCGCCAGCCACGCCGTCACGAGCTTGGTGACGGAGGCCGGGACGAAGGGCTTATCCGCGTTCTGGGCGATCAGCTCGTTGCCCTTGTCGTCCACTACCAGCACCAGCCCCGATGGAGCCAGCGCCGCAACCTTCTCCTTGGCGCCGGCCAGCGCCTGGGCGGGCAGCAGGAGCAGGGCGAGGGCAACCGCAAGCAGGCGAGAGCACATGGCGAACGTCGATCCGCGCGCCGTCATTTCATCGTGATCGCCAGCCCGCTGAGGTCGGCATTCGCCATCAGCCCGACCTGCCGGCCTGAAAGCTCAAGCACTGCGCCCTTCTGGTTGGCGAGCACGATCGCACGAACGCCACGGCCGACCGCAAGCCCTGCGCCTGCCGCCCCATAGACACCGGCCACGTCGGATGCGCGGCTGATGTTGCTAACCCGGCCGCGCAGCACGCTCTTCGATCCGCCGAATATCAGGCCATAGTCGAGGCCGCCGACCGAAAGCGGATAGTGCTTGCCGCGGAAGGTCAGCGTGCCATGACCGCCCGATCCGCCGATGATCCAGCCGGCTTTGTAGACCGTCAGCACGATACTGCCGTCGTCGGCACGCGCCTGGTTGAGACCGGCGCCGAACAGGATGATCAGCGCGACGACAACGCCTCGGAACATCGTTGGAACTTGCATGGCTTTCCCTCCATTGCTTCAGCCGGTGAGGCGATACCTGTTCCCCAAATCTGGCTCCCATTACGGCAGAGCCTACAGACTTGGCTGCCGAGCTTGTCTACAATCTCCGCGTGTATTAGCCTACGCTGCTACCTACACATGGGGAAACGCTCATGACCAAGATGCCCAGATTGCGAACGCAAGCTGCCATGCGGCCCATCAAGCTCTGCGTGCAGCCTTTGCCTGTACCGATCATCTTGCCGGAAAGCCTCGCGCCAGACCGCGCCCGTGCCATCCGCTCCATCAAGAGGAAATGGGTGAACGGGACGGTGCTGCAATATCATTTCCTCGAGTCCGACAAATGGAGCTGGCCGAAGGCGCAGAAGGATGTTGTGCGCGGGGCCTTCGATGCGTGGAAAGCCATCAAGGTCGGTCTCGTGTTCGAGGAAACCAATGACGTGACCGAGGCCGAGATCCGCATCGGCGCGCTGCAGACCGACGGCTCCTGGTCCTATGTCGGCACCGACTGCCTGCAATATCAGGACCTCGGGCGAACCATGAATTTCGGCTGGGACCTCACCACCGAATGGGGCCATGCCACGGCCTTGCACGAGATTGGCCACGCCTTGGGCCTGCCGCACGAGCATCAGAACCCAAATTCCGGGATCGTGTGGAACGAGGTCCTGGTCTACGAGTCCTTCGCGCGTCCTCCCAACAGTTGGGATCGCGACTCCATCCGCCACAACATCATCGAGAAGCTCCCCCGCAACGACACCGAGGGATCGCGCTGGGATCCGAAATCGATCATGCATTATCCGTTCGAACCCGGCCTGATCACGGCGCCGCATCCTTACGACACCAGCGGGATCGGCGAGAATGTCGGCCTATCGCCGAGCGACAAGGATTGGGTGAGGCGCTTCTATCCGGCGGGCGCCACCGCGGTGCCGATCGCGGCGATGCAGCTCGAGCGGCTCGATGCCGTCGCCGGCCAGCAGCGCGACTTTGTGTTCGAGCCCGATGCGACGCGCGAATACACGATCCAAACCATGGGGGCGTCCGATTGCAAGGTCGTGGTGTTCGAGGAGCGGGACGGGACGCCGCGGCATTTGATCGGCAAGGACGATTCGGGCGAGGAGACGAACGCGACCATCAAGACCAAGATGGTGAAGGGCCGGCGCTACATCATCCGGGTGCGGATTCATTACATATCGTCGTCGCTAGGGGTTGCGCTGCTGTTGCATTGACGCTGTGCGTTAAAGTTTGTCCGAGCTCCTGCCACGGCGAGACGCCTTCCAAGAGAGCAGGACTGCCAGCCGATCGGCGTTGGCTAGCGGCGCAAGGACAAGCTTGTGGCGAGACGATAGGTGCCGGACTTCTCGTTGAGCTGCACGATGTTGATCGTGTGACCCGCGTTAGCGAGCTTGATGCTCATGCGGCCGCGGAACTTGTCGCCCGTGATGACGGCATGAACAAGGTTGTCCTTCGCCGTGCCGGTCACGCCGCCGCTCGCATCATAGACGCTCTCGTTCCAGGACCCTTTGATCTTGCCGCCCTTGTAGGTGAGCTTCAGGGTGGTGTTGATCTCGTAGTCATCGCCGGTGCAACGCAGGGTCTGAGTGATGTTGCTGCCCGCGGACTTGTACGTCGCCTGGCAGCTCACCGTCTTGGGCTGGCCATCCTTCAGGATGACCCTGCCGCCGCCTTTCCAATCGCCGGTGAGCTGATCGAAGGGATTGGGTGGGGTCGCCGTCTCGCCTGGCGTGGCCAGGGAAGCGGCGAGGAGGAGTCCCGCGATAGTCAAAAACAGGCGATATCCCATGCGTATTCCTCTGTTTGGAGAATGACAATCAGCCTGGGAAACAGGCTTACGATGCTGGGCTGTTGCTTACCCCGCGTCGCGGCCGCGCGCATCACATAAAAAACTCAGGCTACCCCATTATTGGCGTGAGCCTCCCGTGCCAAGCCGCGCAGACATTGCCGATCCTGCTTACTTGCAGAATTGCGGGTTCTTGATCACGGGTGCCCGCTCCCTTACTCCGGCGAAAAGCGTCGATTTGCCGGTTAGCCCCACCACTTCTTCGTCCCAACATCCGTAATTGTTGCAACGATCATAGGTGAAGCAGACTGGACAGCTTGTGTCGTTCTTCAGCCTGAATTCATGTTTTTCTTTTGCTCGCCGCGATGCGGCTAGTTTCAATCCTCGCGCGAGCTTTGCGCAATTGGCCTTCGCCTTTCCAGCTTTGCGGCCGGGCGGCGCCTCGCGGCTGCACGCGGATTGCTGAGGTGCAAGCGTTTCTGACGGAGCCAACGCAACAGAGTCTGAAATCACATCGATCTTAGCCGCCTCGCCTTGGAGACAGGGCGCCGGTTCCACAGCAGTCGGCTTATGGGCTTTGCCCTTGACCAGGCCCCTAAATTCCGCCTGAAGGCCGACGATGATCGTATAGTTTCGCTCTTCGCTGTAGGGCCTACCGTTCTTCGCATGCGGTCCGTAGGCCACCGATAGACCCCTCAGGATGAGGTGACCTTCGTCATCCGAAACCGGGCGTCCATCCATGAGAGCGAAAACCGCGCCCCCCGAACCTCCGTCGTCGAGGTCAAAGTCGGCGTAGTAGAACGGCGGCCCCCCGAGGACTCCGTCAAGGACCTTTCTTATCGTTCCCTTCGCGAGCACCGGTTCTCGGCCCGAAATCTTAGACAAGAGCAGCCCCGCGGGATGCCTGCTCGTGCAGGGCATCGCCGGCGCGGGCGAGCATGCCAAATGCATCAGCGACGAACTCTGCGCGAGGCGGGGCGCGTTGGAGAAAACGATCCGCGAGCGGTTGAAGCGGGCCAAGACAGAAGGCGAGCTGCCGAAAGACGCCGATCCTGCCGCGCTCGCCCGTTTCATCGCGACGGTCACCCAAGGCATGGCGGTGCAGGCGGCCGCGGGCGCCACCCGCGCCGAACTTCGCCGCGTCGCCGAGACGGCGCTCCGCGCTTTTCCCTAGTTCTTGGCGTCCTTGCCCGGCTTGTTTGGCTTGGGCTTTTCGGGCTGCGGCTTGAGCAGAAGCTCGGTCGGCTTGGGCTTATAGATGAACTGCTGGACGATCTGCAGCGCATTCGGGTTGGTCGCAAGGTTGCCCGCCTGGACTTGCGGCAAGAAAGCGACAGTTCCTAAGAGAAAAACCGAGGCGCCGGCAGCCAAAGCTTGCAGGGGAAATTTCAAGTTGCGGGGGGGCATTTGCACGATACTCTCCGATAGCCTTGCCGCCGTCTTAAGTCGCGATGATGGTATGTTTCCAGCGCTGTTACGACGGTCTGTTCTTGGCTTTGCCGCGATAGCCGCAGTTTCGAGCGGGAACGAGGCCGCCGCGCAAAGTTTCGACCCTAATATAGTGAGCCGGGTCGACAGTTTCATTCCCACAAGCCCGCAAACGGTGCTCCCCACCAAAACCGAGAAGGTGCCCGTCAAGCGCACCGAAACGGTCACGGTCACCGTCGAGGAGAAGAAGGACCTCACGACGGAGGAGCGGGAAGCGTTGGCGAGGACGATGGGCGTGGTCGTGCCGCTCGGGCTTCGCTCGACCACGGCGCGCAAGGCCTATCTCAATCTCCGCCAAGTGCCGACCACAAAGACGGTCAAGGTGAAAAAGCAAAAGAAGCGCATTTTCACCGAGATCGTCGAAAAGAAACTGCCCCGGAAAACCACCGTCAACGCCATCGCGTCGGGGAGCTTCACCTATTCGACCAATGCCAATCAGGCCGATATCGACATCATTGCCGATTCCATCGACAGCCAGAACGGCAATTTACTGATCCTGATGCCGGCCGGGCGCGAGGAGGATACGGTCTCCTTCCTGCTCGGCCCATCGGCGGTGCGTTACGCGACCCTCGATTCGAGCTCCTTCGATGCGCTGAACGGCAGCATCACCTATACGCGGCTGCTCGGCAGGCGGCAGACGGCAGAGGGGCTTACCACGGGCGGCACGGCGACGACGGATCTGCTCAGCATCGGCGTCGACGGCACGTCGGTCTACGAGCCCGGCTTCGGCGCGGAGGAAATCTCCGTCGGCACGCCGTCGATCGGCTGGTCGCGCGCGAATATCGGTCTCGGCAACCGGCTCTGCGGCGAGAAGGGAAGCGAGGCCTATTGCTATTACGCCGATATTTCGGTCTCGCTGTCGGAGAG
>JALHTP010000399.1 GCA_022865725.1 Methyloceanibacter sp.
AGGAGCAAACACCATGCCGCAGAGCGTCTACAAGGTCATCGAAGTGATCGGCACCAGCACGAAATCCTGGGAGGACGCTGCCAAGAGCGCGGTCGAGCTCACCGGCGAACACTTACGCGAGCTGCGCGTGGCCGAGGTCGTCGAGCAGGACCTCGTCATCACCGACGGCAAGGTGGAAGCCTACCGCACCAAGCTCAAAGTCTCCTTCAAATATGAGGGCGGTCACTGAGGGGCGAGGTTCGCTTGCGCGGCAAGATCGGTGCTGAAAGTCAGCGCGTAGTTCGCCCGCTCAATAGAACAGGCTCGACACCGACTGCTCCTCGGCGGTGCGCGCGATCGCCTCGCCGAGCAGGGGCGCGATCGGCAGCACCCGGATGTTATGCGCGTTCCTCACCGCCTCGCTTGGCTGGATCGAGTCGGTGATGACCAGCTCCTTGAGGCGCGAGGCCATGATGCGCGCCACCGCGCCGCCCGACAGCACGCCGTGGGTGATATAGCCCGTCACCAGCGTCGCCCCCTGATTGAGCAGGGCTTCGGCGGCGTTGACCAGCGTGCCGCCGGAATCGACGATGTCGTCGACCAGGATGCAGGTGCGCCCCTTGACGTCGCCGATCACGTTCATCACCTCTGAATCGCCAGGCCGCTCTCTCCGCTTGTCGACGATGGCGAGCGGCGCATCGATGCGCTTGGCAAGTCCGCGCGCCCTGACCACGCCGCCCACGTCGGGCGAGACCACCATGAGGTTGTCGGCGGGAAACAGACGCTTGATGTCCTGCACCATGACCGGAGCGGCGAACAGATTGTCGGTCGGAATGTCGAAGAAGCCCTGGATCTGCCCGGCATGCAGGTCGAGCGTGAGCACGCGGTCGGCGCCGGCCTCGACGATCATGTTGGCGACGAGTTTGGCCGAGATGGGGGTGCGGGGACCGGGCTTCCGGTCCTGCCGCGCATAGCCGAAATAAGGAACGACGGCAGTGATGCGCCTTGCGGAAGCGCGCCGCATCGCATCGATGATGATGAGCAGCTCCATCAAGTGATCGTTGGCGGGAGCCGAGGTCGACTGGATGATGAAGACGTCCTCGCCGCGAACGTTCTCCTGCACCTCGACGAAAATCTCCATGTCCGCGAAACGGCGGACGATGCACTTGCCAAGAGGGGTCTTGAGGTAGCCTGCGATCGCCTCGGCGAGGGGGCGGTTGCTATTGCCGGCAACCAGTTTCATCCGATCGCTCCTTGCCTGCCGAGCCTAAGGCCCAAGGGCCCCGTCGCTCGCGCGCCAAGGCGGCTTTTAACAAGCACTTACGGGCGCTGTAAACTCGTGCGATGACGAAAAGCCTGTGGATGAGCCTCAGCTCGACGCGACAGCTCGCCGCGTCAGCTCGACTTGGGGAGGAGCTTGATGATGCTGGCCGCGGCGGCGCCGGCGGCGGCGTCGGCGATGGCGCCCCAGGGGCCGTTGAGCGACCCCCTCGGGATCGTGTTCTGCTGCGACACCGTGCCGAGCTTCTTGCCGTTGGGGTCGAGCACCTGCCAGTCGATACGGATGCTCTGCTTGCCGCCGCTGGCGTCGACGAGGCTGACGCTTCCCTTCACCATGTAGACATTGACGGCGGTGCCGTTGGCAAGCTTAACGCCCCCGGCATAAAGGCGCTTCTTCAAGGCGGTCGTCAGCGACCTCTGGCCGTCTCCGGGCGCACCCGACACGGGGGCCACGACTACGCCGTTGGCCTTGGGGGCCGTTGCCCTCGGGGAGGGGGAGGGGGTCGACGCCGTCGAGGCCGGGGGCGCGTCCGTAACGGCCGCCACCGAGCTGGCCCCGCCGCCGCCCCGCGGCATGCTTGCGGCGAGTTGCGAGGTGGTCTTGCCGGCGATGCTACGGATCGCGGTGCTATCGACGCCGCTCCAGGGATCGCTGCCCGAGCGGCCGGCGATGACCTCCTCGCCGGAGACCCTTGCGATGCGCGCGCCCTGGGCGTCGTTGATGTCCCAGATATAGGAGATCTTCGATCCTTTGGCCTCGCTCGTGGCCACGAGATAACCGCGCAACGTGTAGTTGGCTTTGCTGCCATCCGGGACGAGGGTAAGGCCCCGATCCTTGCCCGCGGCCACCAGGGCGTCGGTTAACTGTTGTGCCACTTGCGGCGGCGTGCCGATGATGGGGGCCACGGCGATCTTGGTCGAGCCGCCGAACAGGCTCGTGGCGCCGCTGAAAAATCCGCCGCCGCTGGCACCGCCAGGACCGCCGCCGCAGCCAGCCAGGCAGGCAAGCGCAAAGGCGACGAGCGCCACGGATGCGATACGCCTGATCCAGCCGCGCACGTGTCGTGTGTCCGCGCCCAACAAAACACTCCCTCTGTTGGCCGCACAGTACCGCTCGCGAGAGCTGTCGTGACGGTACTCTGAACCCTCTCCCAAACCACAGCTTACCTGCCTCGGCCCGTTCGCGTCCAGTTTAAGCGTGGATCAGGTTTGGGGCCCTATCCTGCTCATGGTGAACATTAGTCAGGTGAGCAGGATGGCGGAAATTTGGCGGCCATAGTCGTCTTCGCCATGATGTTGTGACCGGCGGTAGCTGAACAGCCGCGTTTCTTCGCAATAGGTGCAAAGGCCGAGATCGGCTATGGCGCCGACGCCGGCCCGTGCCAGCCGCTCGCCCACATAGCCCGGAAGGTCGAAATGGGGCTCTCCGGAGCCCTCATCGGTGATGAAAAAGGCCGAGCTTTCCGGCTCGTCGGCGAGAAAGCGCTCCACGAAGTCCGACCCGACCTCATAGGCCTTTTGCGAGATGGCGGGCCCGATCACCGCGGTAATGCGTTCAGGCCTTGCCCCGAGCGTCCGCATGGCTTCGACCGTGGCCTCGACGATGCCGGACAGCGCGCCCCGCCAGCCTGCATGCGCCGCGCCGATGACCCCTGCCGCACCGTCGCAGAAAAGGACCGGCGCGCAATCGGCGGTGAGGACGCCGATGGCAAGTCCGGGCTTCGCCGTCACGATGGCGTCGGCCTCGGGCGCCTTGTCGAGGCTCCACGGCTTCTCGGCAATCACGGCATCGGCGCTGTGCTTCTGGAAGACGGTGACGAGGCCGCCCGGCTTCGCCCCGAGAAGCTCGCCGACCCGCGCCCGGTTCTCCGTCACATTGGCAGGCTCGTCGCGCGAGCCCGGCCCGCAATTGAGGGAGGCATAGAGGCCGCTCGAGACGCCGCCTTGGCGGGTGAAGAATCCGTGCCGCACGCCGTCGAATGAGGCGAGGCTCGACGCGCTGAACTTCATTTTGTCTTGTGTCACCATGGCGGGCGGGCAATCGGAGGCTACTAAATGTCTCCGAATGGAGGCGTCGGGGCAAGCCCACTTGATTGCAGAACAAGCATTTTGAATAGAAGCCCCATCTGGCGCGGGTCGGCAAGCCGCGCAACTCCGGACAGGATGGCCGCCTGCTGCTCAGGCGCCGCATTCTGAAGCAGGCGCTCGCAGCGGCTGGCAAGACCGAGCTTGAGCAGAAATTCGCCCTGCGGCATCGGTCCATAGGCGGCAAGCCCAATTGCGCGCGCGCTGTCTTGCAGCGCGGCGAAATCGACATGGGCGGTCAGGTCGACCTCGCCCGGCATAGAGAGGGGATCGGCGAAACGGTGACGATGGACCGCTTGCAGCGTGTCGCCGATGTTGCTCTCGGCATGGCCGTAATCGGCGATGAGCGCGGCGACGGCTGCGTCCTTCGCCCTCGCGGCAAGAGCCGTGAGGAGCGACGAGGCGAGGGGTCGCGTCTCGGCAATGGCGCCGTCCGCCGCGTCGATACCTCTGAGCGACGCGGGAAGCGCGTCGCGCTCGAGGGGCGTTCCCGCGTTGAAGGCGAAGGCGTCAGTGTCGGTGAGCGTGACCATGCGCTCGCGCCAGGCGTCCCCCTGACGCACCATCTGCCGCACGGGAAGCGCATCGATGAACTCGTTGGCGATGAGGATGAGGGGGCCTTGCGGCACGTCCTCGATCCTCTCGTACCATTGCAGCGGGGCGAGGGACTCCCGAAGCGTCTCGCTTTGCGTCTCGCGCAGCACGGGGCTCGTCTCGACCAGCGCGATGCAGACGCTGTCGAGCAGCCTGGGCACGGCCTTGAAGACGCGAAGCGCGTCGGCCATCAACGTGCCGCGTCCCGGCCCAAGCTCGGCGACGACCACTGAGGCGGGCGCGCCCATGGCTTGCCAGACGGTGGCGGTCCAGACGCCGATAAGTTCGCCGAACACCTGGCTGATCTCAGCAGCAGTAACGAAATCGCCCTCTCTCCCGATCGGCTGGCGCGTGGCGTAATAGCCCGCCTGGCTGTCGGCCAGGCAGGCCTGCATGTAATCGTGAACGCTGATCGGCCCCTCGCGCGAAATCCGCATCCGCAACGAAGCGGCGAGCGGTGTCTCCGCACGCGGCGCGGACTCGATCCTGTGGGGCTTCTTGTGCGCGCCCATCACGGCGCCAAAGCGGGCTCCCGCCTTGCCCGCCAGATAAGCCAAAGCCCGAGAAGGATCATGGGAATGGAATAAACGATGCCTGGCGTGAAGATGCCGACATCCATCGGATGACCCGCATGTGGCTCGCGCACGAATTCGACCATGCTGCGGAAGATCCCGTAAAAGACGAGAAACAGGCCGAACACCGTGCCCGGCCGCGTCAGCGCGTGAAAGCGGTGCGTGGCGATGCGGAGGATGATGAAGAGGACGATGCCTTCGAGGAAGGCCTCGTAGAGCTGGCTCGGATGCCGCGGCTCCTCGCCCGCACCGGGGAAGACCATCGCCCAGGGGACGTCGCTCACCCGCCCCACCACTTCTGCATTGATGAAATTGGCGATGCGGCCGAAGAAGAGACCGAACGGCGTCGCGGCCGAAGCGATGTCGCCGAGCGACAGCGCGTTGATGCGCTTGACGCGGGCGAAGAGGTAAACGGCGAGCGCCACGCCGAGAAGCCCGCCATGGAACGACATGCCGCCATGCCACACGGCGGGGATTTCCACCGGGTTCTGCCAGAAATAGCTCGGCTCGTAGAACAGCACGAAGCCGAGCCTGCCGCCGACCACGATGCCGAGCGTGATCCACAGAAGAAAGTCGTCGGCTTGGGAGACCGTCAGCGGCGGCTTCCCGCCCCACAAATCGGGCCGCGACACGAGGCGGCGCGCATAGAGCCAGCCGAGCAGGATGCCGGCCATATAGGCGAGGCCGTACCAGCGGACGGCGACCGGCCCGACCGCGATCGCGATGGGATCGATCGCGGGGTAAGGGAAGACGAGGAGTTCCATATGGCTTGGCTGGCGCGCTTTCGCGGGAGGCCCGGACCCTTCACCGCCGGGGCCCGCCTGTCAAGGCGCTGAAGGAAGCTGCCCGCTTGCCGCGGCTTGCACCGGAGGTTTGGGCATCCCATAGTTGCCTGAGGCGGGCCTCATCCTTCGAGACGGGCCTTCGGCCCTCCTCAGGATGAGGAGTCGGTGCCTCATGGTGAGGAGCGCCCGAATGGCGCGTCTCGAACCAAGAGGCCCGGACCTCAAGGCGGAAGAGAGATGACGCAGACCACAGGCCGGTTCTTCGACGAGTTGGGCAAGCTGATCACCGGCGCCGCGGGCGCGGCCGATGGCGTGCGCAAGGAGATCGAGACCGTGGTGCGCGCCCAGGCCGAGCGCGTCTTGCGCGATCTCGACGTGGTCCAGCGCGAGGATTTCGAGGCGGTCAAGGCCATGGCGCAGAAGGCGCGCGAGGAGAACGAGCTGCTGAAGGAGCGCATCGCCGCGCTCGAGGCCGCCATCGTCAAAGGCTTGGCCGACAAGGGCTAGTAAGCGGCTGCCGGAAACGAGGCGCCAAGCCATCAATCCACAACTATCTTCAGCCAATCCCCCTTGCGGACTCGCGCCGCCTTGGTGGTTTCACACCCCCCATTATATAACTGATTCACAAAGTGATTCGCGCGAGCGGGCAGCTAAAACGCGCAACCTGTACCGGGGCCACCGAGGGCATGCATGGCTACCACACAGCCGATCTACGACCATTTCACCAACCCTGTGGATATGGTCGAGCACATTGCAACCATCCATGATTGGACTTTCGAACGATCTGCCCCCGACGAGCTGACCCTTACGGTCTCGGGCACCTGGTGCGACTACCATATCTCGCTCACCTGGCGGGACGATCTGGAGGCGCTGCATCTGGCTTGCGCCTTCGATTTCCGGGTGACCAAGCCGCGGCTCACCGAGATCTACAAGCTGATGGCGCTGATCAACGAGCAGCTCTGGCTCGGCCATTTCGACCTGTGGAAGGAAGATGGGCTCCTGCTTTACCGGCATGGATTGCTGCTGGCCGGCGCGGACACCCATGTCGGCCAGTGCGAGGCGCTTCTTAGGGCTGCGCTGGAAGCCTGCGAGCGCTATTATCAATCCTTCCAGTTCGTATTGTGGGCGGGCAAGTCGTCGGAGGATGCGCTCACCGCCACCATGTTTGAGACACAAGGACACGCATGACGCTGAGCCTCGCTGGCCCGCTGCTCCTGGTGGGAGCGGGAAAAATGGGCGGGGCGCTGCTTGAGGGCTGGCTCCGTCAGGGCCTCGATCCAGCAACTGTGTTCATTCAGGACCCGGCGCTGGCGCCTGAGGTCGCGGGCCTCGCCACCCGGCATGGAATTGCCGCGGGCACGGCACCCGATCTGCCGGCGGCGCCCTCCGTCATTTTGCTGGCGGTGAAGCCCGACCTCACCCAGAAGCTCTTGCCCGAAGTCGAGCCCATGATCGGCGAGCGGACCGTCGTGCTGTCCATCGCCGCGGGGCGGACGCTCGAGAGCCTGTCCCGCCATTTGCCGCCGGGCACGGCCATCGTGCGCGCCATGCCGAACACGGCCGCCTCGGTCGGCCGCAGCATCACCGTCGCTTGCGCCAATGCGGCGGTGACGCGCGACCAGGCGCTCGAATGCACCATGCTGCTCGAAGCGGTGGGCGAGGTGGTCTGGATCGAGGATGAGGGCCTGCTCGATGCGGTGACGGCCGTGTCGGGAAGCGGGCCGGCTTATGTGTTCTTGCTCGCCGAATGTTTGGCGGAAGCCGGCCGTGCCGCGGGTCTCGCGCCCGAGCTTGCGCGCCGTCTGGCGCGGGCCACGGTCGAAGGCGCGGGCGAGCTGTTGCATCGCTCCGACCTTTCGCCCGCCGAGCTCAGAGAGAAGGTGACCTCGCCCAAGGGCACGACCGCCGCGGCGCTCGAAATGCTCATGGGGAAGGAGGGCTTGCAAGACCTTCTCACCCGCGCCGTCGCTGCCGCCGCCAAGCGCTCCCGCGAGCTATCGTCTTAGGGCGCCAGAGCGCCTTTCGACGGCCAGCAAAAGCGCCTATGCTTCTTGGGTAAGGAGTAACCCCCCATGTTCGACGATTTCTCCAAGCGTTCCAAAGCCGTGCGGGCGGCGCTCGATCTCGCCAAAGAAAAGAGCTGGGGCGACATTAGTCTCGCCGACATCGCGCAAGCCGCCAATGTCGGCCTCGCCGATCTCAGGCGCGAGTTCACCTGCAAGACGGACATCCTCCGCGCCTTCCAGGCCGAAATCGATACCGAGAGTCTCGCCAAGGCGAGAGCGGCGGCCGAGGGGCAAAGCCCGCGCGACCGGCTGTTCGACATCGTCATGACGCGGTTCGAAGCGATGCAGCCTTATAAGTCTGCGCTGAAGCGCATCGCCGCTCATCTCTGCTGCCGTCCCGGGGAGGCCGCGACGCATTTATGCGGCTCGCTCGCCTCGCAATATTGGATGCTCGCCGGCGCCGGCGTCAAGCTGGACGGCCCAGGCGGCGCGCTTCGCGTCGCGGGACTGACCGCCATCTACTGCAGAGTGTTCCAGGTGTGGCTCGACGACGACACGCCGTCGCTCGACAAGACCATGGCCGCGCTCGACAAGCGGCTCGGCAAGGGCGAGCGCATGCTCTCCGGCATCGAGATGGCCTGCGGCGATGTCTGCCGCATCGCCTGCGGGCTCCTGCCGAAAGACTGGAAGCGCGGCAGCCGGTCGCAGCCTCAGCCCGACGCGGGGCCCGCGCCGGCAGCCAGCGTCTAGCGCCGCGTCAAGCGCGGTGTCGTAACCCCGGTCAGTCGGGGAGGCCGTCGTCGTCGTCGGGACCTGAGAGATCCTCGGGTCCTTCGCCCGGCAGCTCGGCGTCGACGGGATCGTCCGCTTCCGGCACGTCCGGGTCGGTCGGAACGTCGAGCTGGGTCCCCGCGCCAGGCGCCAATTGCGGCACGGCGCCTGGCGCGAACACCGGCGCGCCGCTCTTGCGCTCGATGGTGGCGTTGCCGCCACCGATGTCGAGCTCGATCTCGGAGCCCGGCTGCTCCTCTTCTTGGACTTCCTCCGTCATGTCTTCGGCGAATGCAGGTCCCGCAAAAGACACGGCCATCGCTGCCGCAATTCCTAAAGCCATTCGACGCATGAAATGTCTCCTCCCAATGGTTCTTGTCCCCAACTCAACCGGGGACTTTTAGCACAGCCTTTAATCCGCCGAGCGGGGACCGGCTGAGCGCGATGTCCCCCCCGTGAATGCGGGCGATGTCGCGGGCGATGGCCAGGCCAAGCCCAGTCGAGCCGGAATCCTGATTGCGCGCATGGTCGATGCGGTAGAAGGGCCGGAACACGTCCTCGCGCTCGGCCTCGGGGATGCCGGGACCGTCATCCTCGACCTCGACAATCAGCGCTCCGTTCTGCCTCGTCGCGTTGACGGTCACATGCTCGGCGAAGCGCGCCGCGTTGTTGACCAAGTTCGCCACTGCGCGCTTGAAGGCGTGGCGGCGGACGGGAACCACGAGCGGCGCCTCCTTGACCTCGATGGCGATGTTCTTGGTGCCGTGGGCCTGGCTCTTCACCTCGTTCAGGATCTCGCCGATGTCGACGCGCACGATCTCCTCGCCGGCGTCGCCTTTGGCGAACGCCATGTAATCCTCGAGCATCGCCTGCATCTCGTCGACATCGGCGCGCATGGCTTCCAGCTCCGGCGTCTCCTCGAACAAAGCCAGTTGCAGCTTGAAGCGGGTCAGCACGGTGCGCAGATCGTGACTGACGCCGGCCAGCATGACGGTGCGTTGCTCGACATAGCGCTCGATGCGGTCGCGCATCTCGATGAAGGCGTGCGCCGCCTGGCGCACCTCGCGCGCGCCGCGCGGACGGAAATCGGCAGGCGGCGGGCGTCCCCTGCCGAAGCTGTCGGCCGCCTCCGACAGGCGCAAGATCGGCTTGATCTGGTTGCGCAGGAAGAGAATCGCCACGGTCAGGAGCACGAGCGAGGTGCCGACCATCCATAGCAGGAAGATCTGCGAATTGGAGGCATAAGTCTGGCTGCGGCGGGCCAGCACGTGCATCACCGAGTTGTCGAGCTTGATGCGGATATCGACGAGATTGGATCGGCCCACGGTGTCGATCCAGAACGGCTTGCCGATCTGCCGCGTCAACTCGTCGGAGAGCGTCGTGTCGAGCAGATCGAAGAACGGCTTGGAGCCGATCTGCGGCAGCTCTTCGCCGGGCGCGAAACTGATCCGCAGGCCCAGGTTCTGCTCGGCCAGCCGGACCAGGGTCTCGGCGTTGGCGTCCTGCGGATAGGTTTGGTAGGTGTCGATCAGCATGGCGATGTTCTGCACGGTGACCGTGGACAGGCGCCGCGTCACCGTCTGCCAGTGGCGCTCGAGAAACACGAAGGTCAGCACCGATTGCAGCAGCACCATCGGCGCGATGATGATGATCAGCGCGCGCGCATACAGGCCCTTCGGCATCCGGTCGCCGAACGCGGCCAACAGGCGCCGCAGGGGCCTGCGGCCTTCTTGTCGAATGGTTGGGGCGTCGGGGATCGCGTCCATCACTCAGGATACAGAATGTAGCCCTTGCCGCGCACGGTCTGGAGATAGACCGGGTTGGCGGGGTCGTGCTCGATCTTGCGCCTAAGCCGGTTGATCTGCACGTCGACCGCGCGCTCGCCGCCGCTGTCGGCGTCCTTGGCGAGCTCGTGGCGGGAGACGGGCATGCCCGGCCGCTGGGCGAAATAGCGCAACAGCTCGCGCTCGCGCTCGGTGAGCCGGATCGTCTCGTTCTCGCGCTTCAGCTCGCCGCGCGAGACATGGAAGACGAACTCGCCCATGCGAACCTCGCCGGAAGCGGGCGAGGCGCCGCCGCGGCGGAGCACATTGCTGACCCTGAGCAGGAGCTCGCGCGGCTCGAAAGGCTTGGCGAGATAATCGTCGACGCCGGTCTCCAGCCCCTCGATGCGCTGCTCGGGCTCGGCGCGGGCGGTCAGCATCAGGATCGGCACGTGCGACTCGTTGCGGAGCGAGCGGGCGAAGTCGATGCCGGATTCCTGCGGCATCATCACATCGAGAATGAGCAGGTCGAAGGAAAGGCTGCGCATGGTGGCGCGCGCGCTTGCTGCATCGATCGCCGTGGTCACGCGGAAGCCGTTGTCTTGCAGATAGCGGGCGAGCAGATCGCGAATGCGGCTGTCGTCGTCGACCACGAGAATATGCGGCGCGTTTTCGTCGGGGCTGCCGCGATGCGCCTTGATGGGTATCGGCGTGGTCATCTAGCCGTCCCCCTTGTTGTCCGCGAGCGGGACCGGAGAGGCGGCCATGATCGAGGAGACTTTGGGCCGTTCTTCGGCATTGACCATGGATTCGAGAAAGCGGCGCAAGGCGGCTTCGGCCCCTGGGCCTGCGGATTTCAGCGCCTCCGACAGGCGCACCAGCTGCGGCGCGGCCAGCCTCTCGGCCAGCGCGCGGCCCCGGTCGGTCGGGAACAGCAGGCGCTCGCGGCGATCGGAGCTGCCCGCCTGCTGCACGACATAGCCCTGGTCGATCAGCTGCTTCAGCACGCGGCTCAGGCTCTGCTTGGTGATGGTGAGGATGTCGAGCAGATCGGCGACCCGTAAGCCCGAATGGCGATTGACGAAATGCAGCACGCGGTGATGCGCGCGGCCGAAGCCGAAATCCTTCAGGATCGCATCGGGGTCGCGGGTGAAGTCGCGATAGGCGAAGAACAGCAGCTCGGCGAATTCGAGCAGCTTCGCCTCGGGCAAGGAGGCGCGCTTGCGCGCTCCGCCATTGCCGTGCGGCTTGGCTTCGGGCGCCTTTTCGCCGCGCGCCAGCGGCTCATTTAGGTCAGTCATGTTGACTTATTTTTCGCGTTCCGTTATGTCAGCCATGTTGACTTATTTCGCGCCATTGATACGCCTCGGCGCTGGCTCGCGCAATTGCCCTTCAAGGTGCTATGAGAGGCGGGATCGCGTGGCCTTGAGTGTCCGGCCCCCGCAGAAGGCCGGCCTTGCTCGCGGAGGAATGTTCATGGCGACCGTCCCCTACGATCAGCGCGAGGGCTTTATCTGGCTGAACGGCCAGCTCGTCCCGTGGGGCGACGCGAAAGTCCATGTGCTGACCCACGGTCTGCATTACGCGAGCGCGGTGTTCGAGGGCATGCGCGCCTATGACGGCGCCATCTTCAAGCTCAACGAGCACAGCCAGCGCCTGCATGAATCCGCCAAGATCCTCGACTTCGAGATTCCCTATTCGGTCGCCGAGCTCGACAAGGCGGCGCGCGACGTGTTGCGCGCCAACAAGCTGACCGACGCCTATGTCCGCCCGATCGCCTGGCGCGGCAGCGAGCAGATGGGCGTCGCCGCCCAAGCCACCAAGACCAATGTCGCCATCGCCGCCTGGGACTGGGGCTCGTATTTCGATCCCGCAGCGCGCGCCAAGGGCTTGCGTTTGACGTTCGCCCAGTTCCGCCGGCCCGACCCGCGCACCGCGCCGACCATGAGCAAGGCGACCGGCCTCTATATGATCTGCACCATCGAGAAGCACAGGGCCGAGCGCGCCGGCTACAACGACGCGTTGATGCTCGACTGGCGCGGCCAGGTCGCCGAGGCCACCGGCGCCAACATCTTCTTCGTCAAGGACGGCGTGCTGCATACGCCGCTTCCCGATTGCTTTCTCGACGGCATCACGCGCCGCACCGCGATCGGGCTCGCCAAGCAGCGCGGGCTGAAAGTCATCGAGCGGGCGATCATGCCGGAGGAGCTGTCGGAGTTCTCCGAGTGCTTCATCACCGGCACGGCGGCGGAGGTCACGCCGGTCGCAGAGATCGGCCAGTACAAATTCGCCATCGGCGACATCACCCGCGACCTGATGGACGACTTCACCGCGCTGGTGCATCCGGCACGCGCCGTCGCCGCCACGTGCTAGCGCCCACACGGACACGCAGCGCCAAGCGCTCGCGCGTCTCCGCATCGCATCAAAACTGCTTGCCGACACAGAGAAGGACGCGTGCAATGGGACGGCCACCGCTGAAACAGGCTTTCACCGTCTGCTACGAGAAGGGCGGCACGGAGCTGCAGCGCTACACGATCACCGCGCTGACGCAACTCGCCGCCGAGACCGAGGCCGACAACAGGTTCAAGCGCGCCCATCCGGAGGTGAAGGAGTCCGATCCGGCGGTCTCGCGGCGCGTCGAGGCGCATTAGAGCCGCCTGCTGAAGGTG
>JALHTP010000400.1 GCA_022865725.1 Methyloceanibacter sp.
ACGCCGGCGATGGCGCCGGACGCCCCCACATTGGGAATGCCGGAGGCGGGGTTGAAGGTGTATTGCGCGAAGGTCGCGGCGAGGCCTGCGAGCAAGTAGAAGACCAAGAACTTGCCGTGGCCGATCCGGTCTTCGACGTTGTCGCCGAAGACCCACAGGAACAGCATGTTGCCGATCAGGTGCATCCAGCCGCCATGCATGAACATGGCCGAGAACAGGGTCACCGCATCGGCGCCTGGCTCTGCGGAAAATCGTGCCGGGATGAAGGCCCAGTCCACGATGAACCGCTCGCCTTGCGCGAGCTCGAGCAGGAACACGAGCACGTTGAGGGCGATGAGCGTCGTGGTGACGTAGGGAAAGGTGCGCCGCTGCGAATCGTCGTCGCCGACCGGAAACATGCAAGGCCCCGCGTAAGACAGAAGACGTAGGGCGCGATCATAGCCAAGGGCAAGAGGAAGTCTATCGGCCGCAATCCTGCCACCGGCCGAGCGAGGATTCGCGGCAACGGTTGCCAAGAGAATGGCTCCACGGGTGCCTAAGAGGGTGGCCGAAGCCTTCCTCCCGCACTACCTTCAAGGACGCTACGAGGGATTCTTTTCACGATGGGTGGACGAGCCTTGGCGGCCGGCATAGCCGCCGCTTTTCAGGGGTTTTTGCTGGCTGCCCTGATCGCGGGCGGGGCATGCGCCGTGGCGCCCGCCGCCGCGGGGGAGACCCCACAGGCGCTCCCGTTCCCGACGCCTGCCGACACCGATCAGGACGCTCCGAGCCCGGCCGCGGCGCCTCCGGGTGAAGATGAGGCCCGGGAGGTTCCGGCGACCGCTCCGGCGGGCGAAGATGAGCCGCAAGTCGGGCCCGCAGCGGCGCCTGCGGGCGAGGACGGCCGTGATCCGGCGGACGTGACAGCTACCACTGCGGGGCCGGAGGTTCCGGCCCATCCGATCGTGGCGGCGATCAGATCAAAGCTTAATGACCCCGAATTGCGGCAAAGGGCGCCTGCCGGCGACCTCGGGGCGCTTGAGGCCTACTATGGCGCGCTGACAGGTTCTCCGTCGTGGATCACCGGCATGGGCTTTTCGGCCAAAGCGCAGGCGCTGATTGGCGAGATCGAGAAGGCTGGCAACTGGGGCCTCGATCCGAGTGCTTTCGATCTTCCAGCCGCTTCCGATCTGCCCGCGACCGAAGAAGCGCAAGCCATCGCCGAGATCAAGCTCGCGCTTGCCGCCCTCAAATACGCGCGCTTCGCCCGCGGCGGGCGTCTTATACCCTCGCGCATCAGCGGCCTCTTCGACCAAAAACCGAATGCGCGCGATCCGAACACGATCCTGACCGAACTCGCCTCAGCGTCCGACCCCGGCGCCTATCTGCGAGCGCTCCATCCGAAGCACGAGCAGTTCGAGCGCCTGCGCCAGACGCTGATCAAGGTCGTTGCCAAGGCCAAGGCGCGCGGGATCAAGCCCGAAAGAGATGCCGACGTTCAGCGCCTCATCGTCAACATGGAACGCTGGCGCTGGATGCCGCCAGAGCTCGGCGCCTACTACGTCTGGAACAATATTCCCTCCTTCACCACCAGAGTCGTGAAAGGCGGCAAGTCGATCTACGTGGAGAAGGTGATCGTCGGCGAGGTCAAACATCCAACGCCGATCTTCTCGGCGCAAATGAATTCGATCGTCTTCAACCCGGAATGGACCGTGCCGGAGACGATCATGCTCGAGGACCTCCAGCCCCGCCTGCGCCAGCGGGACGAGGACGGGACGCCCGACCTCTCCGTCCTGCGCAACAACGAGCTTTCCGTCAGCTATCGGGGACGCGCGATCGATGCCGCGACCGTCGACTGGGGACGCGCCAACATTCTCAGTTACACCTTCACGCAAGCTCCGGGACCCACCAATGTGTTGGGCGTGCTAAAATTCAATTTCCCCAACCGGCATGCGATCTACATGCACGACACGCTGCAGCCGGAGTTGTTCGGTCAGACGGTTCGCACCCTCAGCCATGGTTGCATCCGCGTGCGCGAGCCCGACCGGCTCGCGGCGCTCTTGCTGAAGGAGGACAAAGGCTGGTCCGCGCAGCGCGTCAAGGATCTCATCGCCAAGGGCAAGAGCAGCGCGGTCGCGCTCAATCGGCCCGTGCCGGTGCATCTCACCTATTTCACCATTGCGTTCGACGGCGTGGGCGAGATGCGGCGCTATGGCGACGTCTATGGCCTCGACAAGAAGATGGCGGCTTCGTTGTTCGGCAAATCGGAACTGCTTCAGGCCGAGGCCGCGCCCGCTGCAACCAAGCCCCCCACGGCGGGCAGGCCGCAGAGACGCAGCGCCGCCAATGTTGGCGTCGGGCGTTCGAACGGGATCCCGGGCCTGTTCGGGAACTAGAGTCTGATCCATTTAGGTTGAAGCGTATCCGGAGTTTCTGAAGTAGTTGGCGCATTCCTGTGGCGGGAAGGCGTCGAGCAGGGTTCCGATACGCTTCCATGTCGTTTCGACGGTTCGCTCGGCGGCTTTTCGCAGCAAAGTTTTGAGCTTTGCGAAGACCTGTTCGATCGGATTGAGGTCGGGGCTGTAGGGCGGCAGGAAGAAGAGCCTGGCGCCGGCCGCACGAATGGCGCGCCGCACAGCCTTTCCTTTGTGGCTGCCGAGGTTGTCCATGATGACGATGTCGCCGGGCGAGAGCGTCGGCACGAGAACCTGCTCGACATAGGCCAGGAAGCTCTCGCCGTTGATCGGCCCGTCGATGACGCAGGGCGCCTCGATCCGGTCGCTGCGTAACGCAGCGAGGAAGGTCAGCGTTCGCCAGTGACCCTGCGGCACCTTGGCCAGCAGTTTGTGTCCTCGTGGAGCCCAGCCGCGCAGGCGCGTCATGTTGGTTTTGGCCCAGGTTTCGTCGATGAAGACCAGCCGCGCCGGGTCAAGCCGGCTTTGATAGGCCTTCCAGCGCTCGCGCTTTCGCACGACGTCCGGACGATCCTGCTCGGTGGCGAACAGAGTTTTTTTTGAAGCTGATGCCTGCATCGTGCACGATGCGCCAGACCGAGCCGTAGCTCGTCACCACGCCACGCTGGCGCAGCTCCGCCACCAACGCCCGCAACGTCCTATCCGGAACCGCTTCAAGCCGCGCCATCAGCCAATCGCGTTCGGCCGCCAGCGAGCGTGGCTGTTGGCGACCCATCGGTCGTGCCGCAGCGCTGCCCGTCGCCCGCAGCCGCTGCGACCACTTCACCACGCTCGCTACGCTCACCCCGAAGATCAATGCCGCCGCCCGGCAGCTTCGGCCAGCAACAACCGCCGCAACGACACGCTCACGCAGATCAAGCGAATAGGCTCGGGCCATCGATGCTGGCCTCCATTCCAGCCAGCACCTTGAATCAGAACCCAGCCGATTTGGGAATCCCCAATCGATTCAATTCAAATGAATCAGACTCTAG
>JALHTP010000401.1 GCA_022865725.1 Methyloceanibacter sp.
AAGCGTCCGTCGGTGGTGATCGTTGCGATGGCTTCCCCGAACTGAGGGGCCAGCGACTTGCAGGGTGACTTTTTTGAGAAGGCGACGAACATTTCAGCGGTGAGCAACGCCTGGTCCATAACCTCGACCTCGTCCTTTACCCCGGCTTTGGCAGCCTCGGCGAGACCCGGATAATAGCCCGCGACGAGATAGTCGGCCTTCCCTGACAGGAGAACCTTGAACGCCTCGTCGATGCCGTTCGTGCGGGCGACGTCGAGCTTGTCCTTGATGAAGGCATCAAAGTCGGTGCCGTAGCTCTCGCCTTGGTTGGTGACGCCCTTCTTGCCAATCAGGTCGTCCTGACCCTTGAAGGGAAACTCCTTGCCCTTGACCACGAAGATCGCCACGTCGTCGAACATGAAGGCGGGCTGGACGTAATCGAGATACTTGGCGCGCTCGTCGTTGTAGTAGATGCCGAAAATCATGTCGGCTTTACCATCGCGCGCCGCCGCCTGAGCCTCTTCCCAGGTGCCCATGAATTTCGACTCAAGCGGGATCTTGAGGTCTTTGGCGATGGCCCCGACCAGCGTGGGCGCGGCGCCCGCGATGGTGTCACCATCCTTGTAGGCGATCGCCGGATATTGCGGATGGCCGGTCGCCGTGATCTTGGCGCAATCATCCGCGGCGAAGGTCGCGTTGCCCGTCAACGCCAGGGCCGCGAACACAGTCAAGCCGAGAAATCTTTTCATGATCGAGAGTTCCTTATTGGGTGGGCGAAGGGGCAGGTCCAGTCCAGCTTGAGGCAGCCGCTCAGGCTACTTCTCTTAACGCCCTTTCATCTGCGCCTTGATCTTATCCACATCGGCTTGCGAGATTTTTCCAGCCTGGACCAGCGCTTGCACGCAGGCCGGCGACAGGCCCGGGCCCGCCTTCTTCATGCAAAGGTTCAAAGCAGCGGTCTGCAGCCCGTAATCGCCGCAGAATTTCTTGTAGTCGTTGACGCAGTTGTTCTGCATGCCCTTGGTGATGGCCCCTGCCTGTGCCCAGGACGACGATGAGCCTGCGCAGAGGAAACAAAGAATCATGACAAAGGCGGCGGGAAATCTGGCGCAATAGCACGTCATCCGCGGATCCCTCTTTGGTTTGGAGATAGGCTTCTATCATGCTTCTTGATCCCCGCCACAGGCTATGACTCGCCATTTCGGAGGCTAGGAAAATCAAGTATTGTCTCGCGCCGAATTCAACTCCAAAGGGAGGCACACATGCGTTCTATCACGCTCCGGATGTCGATCGCACTTATCGGCGGCGCAATCGCTGTATTGGCGTCGCCGCAACCCGCGCGCGCCAATTGCTACGAGCTGATCGGCTGCGCCGACAAGGATTACTTCAAGGGCTCCGACTTGATGCAGCTCGGCTGTCAGCCGCTCTGGGAGGTGCGCAACACCATCTACAAGGAGAACGGCTACTGCTTCCACACGTCGAAGGCGATCAAGGCCTTCGGCAATGCCGGCTGCAAATATGACGACGCGGGCGCGGTGCCGCTCAATGCCGCCGAACGCTACAATGTGAAGGCGATCAAGAAGGCCGAGGCGAAGAAAGGCTGCTAGGCCGTGCTCCAATTCGGCCCCGAATCTTAACCCTAGGCTCGCGGCCCAAAGCTGGCGTCCGAACCGGTTTGCAAACGGCCAGGAGGCTGCTATCCCCTTGTCTCCGCGCCGGGTCGGGGCGCAATTTAGCCTTCTCTCGTGGCTAGGGTCGGGGCCTCCACCCCACTGGCACGAGGGCTGCAAGCAACAGCACCATGGTTAAGCGCTTTCTCATTACGGCCGTCATCGTCGGCCTATTCCTTGGCGGCGTGGGCTATTTCAACCTCGTCTTCAAGCCGAAGATGATCGGCGAGTTTATGGCGAAGATGGTGCCGCCAACGGCCACGGTGACCGCGGAGCTCGCCAAGACCGAAAGCTGGGTCGACCGGGTGCGTGCCATCGGCACGCTGGTCGCCATCGAAGGCGTGGACGTTGCCCCGCAGGTGGCGGGCCTCGTCACGGGCTATTTCTTCGATAGCGGCGCCGATGTCGAGAAGGGGGCGAAGCTCGTCCAGCTCGACACCTCGGTCGAGGAGGCCGATCTTGCCGACCGCAAGGCGACACTGCACCAGGCCGATATCGACTTCGCGCGCCAGTCCAAACTCGTCAAGCAGGCCGACGTGTCCCAGGCCACCCTCGACGCGACGATCGCCAAGCGCGACTCTGCCGCAGCAGCGGTGCAGCGGATCGAGGCCATCATCGCGCAGAAGACCATCACCGCGCCCTTTGCCGGGCGGCTCGGCCTCCGCCACATGGAGAAGGGTCAATATATGCTGGCGGGGCAGGCGATGGTCTGGCTGCAGGCGCTCGATCCCATCTGGGTCGATTTTCCGGTGTCCGAGAGCAGCATCAGCATGTTTTCGAAAGGCTCGGCGGTTGAACTCGCGGCCGACGCCTATCCGGGCCGGGTCTTCAAGGGCGAGGTCGAGGCCTTCGATGCGAAGCTCGGCCAGGACACGCGGATGCTGATGGTGCGGGCGCGGGTACCGAACCCCGACCGCACGCTTATGCCCGGCATGTTCGCCAATGTCGCCGTGATTTCCGGCGGGGCGAAGGAGCTCGTGACGGTGCCGCGCACGGCGGTGACCTACGGTCTTTATGGCGACAGCGTCTGGGTGGTGAAGCAGGGCGCGGCCGAGCCCGCCTCAAAGCCTGCGCCGACAGCCGCAAGCGAGCCGGTGGCCTCGGCGGTCGCGGCCGATGCGGCTCCGACCGGCGCCATTCCGGTCGAGCCCAAGCTTACCGTCGAGCGCCGCTTCGTGCGCGTGGGACCGACCGAGGGCGACAGGGTGGCCATTCTCGAAGGCGTCAAGGCCGGCGATGAGGTCGTGACCAGCGGACAGCTCAAATTGCCGCCTGGCGCCACCATCACGGTCGACAATTCGGGCGCGCTAAAAGCCCCGGCGGAGCTGCCGAAGCAATAAGCCCATGAGCTTCACCGATATCTTCATCAAGCGGCC
>JALHTP010000402.1 GCA_022865725.1 Methyloceanibacter sp.
GGCCTGAGCAGGAGCGTCGCCGGCAGCTCCTTCATCGAATCCACGAAGACGAGCAGCGCCGCGGCGCCGAGCGCCGGCCTGAGCAGCGGCAGATGCACCTTGAACAGCATCTCGCTGAGCGTTGCGCCGAGCGTCCGCGCCGCGGCGTCGATATTGCGGGAGACCTTGCTCAAGCCTGCCTCCACCGCGCCGAGCGAAGCGGCGAGGAAGCGGATCGTGTAGGCGAGCACGATGGCGAACGCGGTGCCCGACAGCACGAGCCCCGTGGAAACGCCGAACAGGGAGCGCATCAATCCATCGATGAAATTGTCGAGGCCCGCGAGCGGAATGAGCAGCCCGATGGCGAGCACGGTGCCGGGAACCGCGTAGCTGATGGCGGGGAGCGTACTTGCGGCCTGAATGAGCTGCGAGCGCGTCTGCCGCCGCGCATAGGCCAGCACCACGGCGAAGCCGACCGCTAAGACCGCCGCCGCCGCCGCAAGCAAAAGACTGTTCAGCGCGGCTTCCCAGAACTCCGGCGCCAACCCGGCCGCCACGTGGACCAGCGCATCGTGCAACAGCACGGAAGCCGGAAGCATGAAGCCGAACAGAACGGGCAGCGCACAGGCTGCCGCCGCGAGCGCGCCGCGCCAACCCGCAAGCGTGTCCTCGCGCAGATCGCGGTATTTGCCGGTCGTGTGGTGGAAGCGGCGCTTGGCCCTGAGCGCCCGCTCCAAAATAAGCAGCGCGAACACGAAGAGCAGCATGACGCAGGCGATCTGCGCCGCGCCGGCAAGGCTGTTGCGGTCGAGCCAGGTGTCGTAGACGGCGACCGTCAACGTCCTCACGCCGAAGAATTCGACCGCGCCGATGTCGTTCAGCGTCTCCATCAGGACAAGCGCCGTGCCCGCGGCGAGCGCCGGCCGCGCCAGCGGCAGGGCCACCTGCCAGAAGGTCTCCGATGCGTTCCGCCCAAGCGTGCGGCTCACTTCCAGCACGCAGACCGACTGCGCGACGAAGCTCGCCCGCGCGGTGATGTAGACATAAGGATAGAGTACCGCGCTCATCACCAAGATCGCGCCGGGGAGGCTGCGGATGTCCGGGAACCAATAGCTGCGCGCGTCGCGCCAGCCGAACAGATCGCGCAAAGCGGTCTGCACGATCCCGGAATAGTCGAGCAGTTCGAGATAGGAATAGGCGATGATGTAGGTCGGGATCGCGAGCGGTAAAAGCAGCAGCCACTGGAAATAGCGGCGTCCCGGAAAGCGGTACATGGTGACGAGCCAGGCGGTGCCGGTGCCGATCAGAAGGCTCAAGGCGCCGACGCTCGCCATCAGCAGAAGCGTACGGCGGAGCGCGCCCGGAAGCACATTGGCGATGAGATGCGGCCAGGTATCGCCGCTCGATTGCAGCGCGATCGCCGCGATGGCGAGGAGCGGCAGGAGCGCGATCAGCGAGATGAAGAACGCCGCGGCCGACCAGCCGAGATTGCCGCTTTCCTTGAGGCGCGCGAGCTTCCGGCGGAATGGAATGCGTGGCCTAGGCCCGCGCGGAGCCTTTGCCACGCCGTTAGCGGCGGTCAGTGAGGCCGTCCCCGCCGCCCCTTCGCCTGTCGACCATCAGGGATGCGACCGCCTCCTGGGACAGGCGCTGATTGGCCTCTTGGAGGACGTCGGCGAAGGCGTTGGCGGCGTCGATCACCGGCTCGACCAGGTCCGAGCCCGTGAGCGCCAGCGCGCAGGCCCGCATCGCCGGGCAGCGGTGATGCTGCGAGGCCGCGATCAGCGAGATGGCCATGCACTCGTCGGCGCAGAAGCCCGAGCAGCCGAACGGGTAATATTCGATCTTGCGCGAGGCCGAGGCGCGCACCGCCCTGACCCAGCAGGCAAGCTCGGTCACGGCGCGCTTGGCCCGCTCGGTGCCGAGCAGCCTCGCATATTCGTTCCAACCGTTTTCCCAGCAGGCGATGTCGCCCGTGTCGTAGCCCGCGAGCCAGCACCGGAAACCGACGCCGACCAGCCACTCCGCCCCGCTCCTTGGCGGAGCATAATGCAGCTGCGAAGCCTTGCCGCAGACCTGTTTATCGAACTTCTTGTAGAAGCTCATCGTCGCCCCCTCATGAGCTTGGACCTTCGTCGAAGCCGACCTTGTCGACCAGTTCGCTCGCCTTCTTGCGCAAGGCAGCGATCTCGTTGAGCGAGATCGGGTCCGGCTTGAAGTCGCCCCAGGACTTGACAAGCGGAGACCAGGGCACGCCCTCCTTCACCGGATATTCGTTGTTCACGTCCGCATACATCTCCTGGCCTTTATCCGACGCCAGGAATTCGAGCAGCTTGACCGCGTTGTCCTTATGCGGGGCGTATTTCGCCACCACCGCGCCGGAGATGTTCACATGCGTGCCGCGGTCGCCCGTGTTCGGAAACAGGATGTTGACGGAGTTCGCCCATTCCTTCTGCTCGGGGTTCTTATCATTCTGGAGCATGGCGCCCATGTAATAGGTGTTGCCGATGGCGATGTCGCATTCGCCGGCATAGACGCCCTTGACCTGGAGCCGGTCGTCGCCGGCGGGCTTGCGCGCAAGATTGGCTTTCACGCCTTTGAGCCAAGTCTCGGTCCACTCCTCGCCATGTGCCGCGAGCATCGAGGCGATCAGCGCGACGTTATAGACATGCTGGCCCGAGCGGATGCAGATCTTGCCCCGCCATTTCGGGTCGGCGAGTTCCTCATAACTGATGCTGTCCTGCTTCACCCGCTCCTTCGAGGCGTAGACCACGCGCGCGCGCCGGGTGAGCCCGAACCACTCTCCGTCTTCCGCGCGATAGCCGGCTGGGATCTCGGCCTCGAGCATCGCCGATTTGATGGGCTGCGCGATGCCGGCGCCCGTCGCCTGCGTGAGATTGCCGACATCGACGGTGAGCAGCAAATCGGCCGGGCTGTTGCGTCCTTCGGCCTGAATGCGCTCGATCAGGCCCTTCTCGGCGAAGATCACATTGACCTTGATGCCGGTTTCGTCGGTGAACTCCTTGAGCAGGGGATTGATCAGATAAGGCTGGCGGTAGGAATAGATATTGACCTCGCCGGGCTCTGCGGCCCGAGCGTGGGGTACGGCGAAGAGAAGGGTAAGAAGCGCCAGCGCTGAAGCGCGCGCGAAGCTAAATCGCATCGATCCTCCAATGGCCGGGGTTCAAGGCCCCGGTATCGGACCCAAAGACTTGCCCCCCAAGCCGCGCGCCAAGGGAGCGCATTCCTCGCTTAGAGCTTGCGCTTGGGCAAAGTCAACAAGAATATCGTAATCAAACCAACTTTAGAAGTCTTCTAAGCTTCAGCGTGCAAGTATTGTCTGCATAAGTATAAGATTAAGTGCGACGATAATAAGATATCCTGAAAGGAAAGCCTGCAACAGTGCTATGCGCAGGCGCGCACAACAGATCGCCACCGCCGGCGGCCAAACGTCACCGCGCTCATCCGCCCCAGCCTGACGTGAACAGCCGATCAGCTGGGAAGATCGCATCCGCCGAAGTTCCGACCCCGGGCTCGCTGGTCAAAACGAGCCGCGCGCGGTTGGCGTCGACGAGCGCCTTGGTGACGGGAAGGCCTAATCCCGTTCCCGTCTGCTTGCGCGGGGCGGTGTCGAGCTGATGGAAGGGCTGCATGGCAAAGGCGATCTCGTCCTTGGTCATGCCGACACCGTTGTCGCGCACGCGCAAGCGAAGCTCGCCGTCGATCATGCTGCCCGACACGATCACCTGACCGCCTTCCTTGGTGAACTTGATGGCGTTGGTGAGGAGGTTGAGGAGGATCTGCTTCAGCCGTGTTGGATCGGCCACGACCGCCGGCAGGTCCTGCGCGAGCGAGGTCCTGAGCACGATGCGCGCGCGCTTGGCGAGCGGTTGCAGGCTGCCGGCGCAATCCTCGACCAGCTCGGGCACGTCGACTGCGGTGAAATTCAACTCGAATTTGCCGGCCTCGATCTTCGAGATGTCGAGAAGATCGTTGAGCAGCGAAAGCGCATAGAGGCCGCTATGGTGGATGTCCTCGATATAGCCCTTGTAGCGCGCGCTGCCGATGGGGCCGAACCGCTCCTGCAACATCAGCTCGGTGAAGCCGATGATCGAATTGAGCGGGGTGCGCACCTCGTGGCTGACCTTGGCGAGGAAATCGACCCGCCCCGCCGCCGCGCCGGCCTCCGGCCCCGGCGCCACCTCTGGCTTGGCGGCCGCATCCGCCGATGCGGAGGCAACTTCCGTCTCTTCATCGAGGCTCGCCTGGTCGATCAGCCGCAACAGCTTGACGTCCCCCTCGGCCTCGAGTGGGGTCAGCGCGAAGGCGACCTTCAATTTCCGGCGCGAGCGGGTGAGCGCCTCGATCGGCGCGCACCGCTCGGCGCCATCGTGTTGGATGGTCGAAGCGCCGCCTGGAAGGATCGCCTCCAATCCTCCCGCTTCCATCAGCTCCGACGCCGAGCGATAACCGAAGGCATAGGCGAAAGCGCTATTGACGTGGATCAGCCCGCCGCCTGCGAGGATGCCGATCGCAGTCGGCATCGCCTCGAGCAGGATGTTCAGGCTCTGCGGGGTAAGGGCAAACGCCTCGACTTCGGCTTCCGGCTCGGGAGGCGTTACCGAACCCGGTCCGGGAAGCACGCGGCCTTCGAGCGCGCGCGCGATATGCTCGAGGGCCTCGCGGTCCCCTGCCAGCTGTTCGATGCGCCTTTGTGATATGAGGTCGGCCATGGCGGCCCCCAATAAACAACACGAGAAAGCTCGTTCGGGCGCCTTAGCTGGGGCCACGGACGCCCCAGCCTTTGGGGCGCTTGCTCGACTCATCCACTAAATTTAGGCGAATTCAGCATTTTGCAAAGGGCGAAACCGGAAACTTCGTCGACACAGCTAAAAAAGTGCTGATGAGGCGATCTGCGATCTTGCCTGATCGCAGCGCACCAATTATATTGCAGTGCAACAAAAGATATCGCGGCCACCCATTTCCCGGAAATGGGCCAAGTCCGCCTAGCCCAGCGAAATGACTCCAAGCAGAGGTGCACCATGAGCGAGACCTATTCCCCCCAAGCCGCCGCCGAGCAGGCGCGCGACAGCTTCCGCAAAGCCGCCAAGGAATTCGAATCCTTCAAGCTCGATACGACCGTGCCGGAGAGCGTGCGCGCTCTCGCGGAGAAGACCGTAAACCAGAGCCGCGAGGTCTATGAGCGCGGCAAGGACGCTCTCGAAGAGTCCATCGACGCGCTCGAGCGGTCCTTCGATGCCGCAGGGCAGGGCGCCACCGCCTTCAATCGCAAGCTCATCGATCTTGCCCAGCGCAATCTCAATTCCGCCTTCGATCTGGCCAAGAGCCTCGCCGGCGCCAAGACCCTCGGCGAGATCGTCGAGCTGCAATCGGCCTTCATCCGCCATCAGTTCGGCGTGTTCGCCAATCAGGCGGGCGAGATCAGGGCGTTGTCGAGCAAGATCGCGGCCGATGCCGCCGAGCCGATCAAGAACCAGGTCGCCCGCTCCTTGGAGACGATTCGGAAGTAGCGGCCGAGCCCCCCGCATCGCCCGCAGAGAGCTTAAAGAGGGCCCGTAAGCGTAGCGTTTGCATGAAAGGCTCAGGGTGCGCGCGTGCCCTGGGCCTTTTTATTGGGCCCGGGACCGCCGTCTTGCGCCACGCTAAAAGGGCTCGCCGCCCCGCTTGCAACGGGTGCTGGCTCCGCTTAGGTTCGCCCCCGAATGCTTTTCGCGAATGATGCCGCTGTAGCTCAGTTGGTTAGAGCGCTTGACTGTGGATCAAGAGGTCGGTAGTTCGAATCTCCCCAGCGGTACCAA
>JALHTP010000403.1 GCA_022865725.1 Methyloceanibacter sp.
TCCTGCAAGGCGCCAACGCTACCTACCTCGCCCAGCTTCACGCCCGCTATGAACAGGACCCCGCCTCGCTCGATCCCGAGTGGCGCGACTTCTTCGCCAGCCTCGACGACAGCCGCGACGACGTTCTCGCCGGAGCGCGCGGGCCGTCTTGGGAGCCTTCGAACGAAGCTTCTCTCCTGCCTGCGCTTGCGCCGGGCTCGGTCACCGAGCAGCAGGCGCTCGCCGCCGCACGCGATACGCTTGGCGCCCGCATGCTGATCCGCGCCTATCGCACGCGCGGCCATCTCGCCGCCAAGCTCGACCCGCTCGATCTCGTCACGCGCCGCGAGCACCCCGAACTCAAGCCCAAGACCTACGGCTTCACCAAATCCGACTACGACCGCTCTATCTATATCGGCGGCGCGCTCGTGCTGGAATTCGGCACGCTGCGCCAAATCCTCGACATCTTGAAGCGCACCTATGCCAGCCATATCGGCGTCGAGTACATGTATATCTCCGACCCCGAGCAGCGCGCCTGGATCCAGGACCGCATCGAAGGCCGGGAGATCAGCTTCACGCCGCAAGGCAAGAAGGCGATCCTCAAGAAGCTCATCGAGGCGGAGACCTTCGAGCGCTTCCTGGACGTGAAATATACCGGCACCAAGCGCTTCGGGCTGGACGGCGGCGAGTCCACCGTGCCGGCGCTCGAGCAGATCATCAAGCGCGGCGGCCAACTTGGCGTGACCGAGATCATCATCGGCATGCCGCATCGCGGCCGCCTGAACGTGCTGGCCAATGTCATGGGCAAGCCCTACCGGGCGATCTTCAACGAGTTCAAGGGCGGCTCGGCACACCCCGACGAAGTCGAGGGCTCGGGCGACGTGAAGTACCATCTCGGCGCCTCCTCGGACCGCGAGTTCGACGAGAACCGCGTGCACCTGTCGCTCACCGCCAACCCCTCGCATCTGGAGATCGTCGATCCCGTGGTGCTCGGCAAGGTGCGGGCAAAGCAGGATCAGCGCAAAGACAGCGAGCGGAAGGAAGTGCTGCCGCTGTTGCTGCATGGCGACGCGGCGTTCGCCGGACAGGGCGTGGTGGCGGAATGCCTCGGCCTTTCGGGCTTGCGCGGCCACCGCACCGGCGGCTCGCTGCATTTCATCGTCAACAATCAGATCGGCTTCACCACGGCGCCGCGCTTTTCGAGATCCTCGCCCTATCCCTCCGACGTCGCCAAGATGATCGACGCACCGATCTTCCACGTAAACGGCGACGACCCCGAGGCCGTGGTGCATGTCACCAAGATCGCCATCGAGTTCCGCCAGCGCTTCGGCAAGCCTGTCGTCATCGACATGTTCTGCTACCGGCGCCACGGCCATAACGAGGCGGATGAGCCGGCTTTCACCCAGCCTTTGATGTATCAGCGCATCGCCGAGCACCCTGGCGTGGTCGAGGTCTATTCCAACCGCCTCGTCGAGGAGGGTCTTCTGACCCGCGCCGAGGTCGAGCAGATGCAGGCTGGCTTCCGCGCTTTTCTCGAACATGAGTTCGCGGCGAGCGACGCCTATCGTCCGAACCGCGCCGACTGGCTCGACGGCAAATGGTCCGGCATCGGCCATGCCGAGGAAGGGGCGCGGCGCGGGGTGACAGGGGTCGATCTCGACCTGCTGAAAGAGGTCGGCCGCAAGATCACCTCGTTTCCGAAGAGCTTCACCCCGCACAAGACCATCGCCCGCATCATGGCCGCCCGCCGCAAGATGATCGACGACGGCCGAGGCATCGACTGGGCGACCGCCGAGGCGCTCGCCTACGGCACGCTTCTGGTCGAGGGCTATCCCGTGCGTCTCTCCGGCCAGGATTCGGAACGCGGCACCTTCTCGCAGCGCCATTCCGTGCTGATGGATCAGGTGAACGAGAAGAAATACACGCCGCTGAAGCACATCGCCAAGGATCAGGCGCGGTTCGAGGTGATCAACTCCATGCTCTCGGAGGAGGCCGTGCTCGGCTTTGAATACGGCTACAGCCTCGCCGAGCCGAATGCGCTCGTTCTGTGGGAGGCGCAGTTCGGCGACTTCGCCAACGGCGCCCAGGTCATCGTCGACCAGTTCATCTCCTCCGGCGAACGGAAATGGCTCCGCATGTCCGGGCTGGTCCTGCTTCTGCCGCATGGCTATGAGGGCCAGGGGCCCGAGCATTCCTCGGCCCGGTTGGAGCGCTATCTCCAGCTCTGCGCCGAGGACAATTGGCAGATCGCCAACTGCACCACGCCCGCCAACTATTTCCATATCCTGCGGCGCCAGCTTCATCGCCAGTTCCGTAAGCCGCTGGTGCTGATGACGCCGAAGTCTCTGCTCCGTCACAAGCGCGTGGTATCGACCTTGGCGCAATTCGGCCCGGACTCGAGCTTCCATCGCCTCTTATGGGACGACGCGCAGTTTCTCCCCAACCAGGCAATCAAGCTCGTCGCCGACGACAAGATCAGGCGCGTGGTGCTCTGCTCCGGCAAGGTTTATTACGATCTCTACGAGGAGCGCGAGAAGCGGGGCATCGACGATGTCTATTTGCTCAGGATGGAGCAGCTTTATCCCTTCCCGGCCCGCGCGCTGATCCAGGAGCTTGGCCGCTTCAAGGACGCGGAGATGGTATGGTGCCAGGAGGAGCCGAAGAACATGGGCGCTTGGAGCTTCATCGAGCCCAATCTCTCCTGGGTGCTGGAGCATATCGAGGCCAAGCACGCCCGCCCGCATTATGCCGGCCGGCCAAGCTCGGCGGCGACCGCGACCGGCTTGATGAGCAAGCATGTGCGCGAGCTGAAGGCATTTATCGACGAGGCGCTTGTTTAGGCGAAGAGGCAGAGGCGAAGAGCCATGGCGACTGAGATCCGGGTGCCGGCCTTGGGAGAATCCGTCGTCGAGGCGACGGTCGGCCAATGGTTCAAGCAGGCAGGCGACGTTGTTGCCGCCGATGAGCCTCTGGTCGAACTCGAGACCGACAAGGTCACGGTCGAGGTGCCTGCCCCCGCTTCCGGCGTGCTCGCGGAGATTTTGGTGAAGCCGGGCGAGACAGTCGCCGTCGGCGCCCTTCTCGGCGCCATCAGCGAGGGCGCAGGCAAGGCCAAGCCGGCAAAGGTTCAAGAAGCTGCATCGGACCTCGCCATGGCGGAAGCGACCGCAATCGCCGATGAGCCCGCTATGCGCGCGCCCAAGGCGGCAGCCGCCGAACCCAAGAAGCTCGAGCGCGAGCCCGTGCGCCGCGAGGAGGTGAGCGGCGACGAGATGCCCCCCTCTCCCGCCGCGCGCAAGCTCATTGCCGAGTCAGGCCGTGGCGCCGACGATTTGCAAGGCTCCGGGCGTCGCGGGCAGATCCTGAAGCATGACGTGCTCGCCAGCGCCCCCGCTCCGCACGCGAGCAGCGTCAGCGCCGCCGCCGAAGCGCTGCTCAAGCGCGAGCGGAAAGCGAAGCCGCCGTCTCCACCCCGCGCACCGCTCGCGCCCGACGATGCCTCGCGCGAGGAACGGGTGCGCATGACGCGGCTCCGCCTGACCATCGCCAAGCGGCTCAAGGAAGCCCAAGACACCGCCGCCATGCTGACCACGTTCAACGACGTGGATATGAGCGCGGTGATGCAACTCAGGAAGGATTATCGCGAGGCGTTCGAGAAGAAACACGGGGCGAAGCTCGGCTTCATGGGATTCTTCGTCAAGGCGGCCGTGCAGGCGCTGAAGGAGATTCCCGCGGTCAACGCCGAGATCGACGGCGAGGACATCGTCTACAAGAATTATTATCACATCGGCGTCGCGGTCGGCACCGAGCGCGGCCTCGTCGTGCCTGTCCTGCGCGACGCCGACCGCATGAGCCTCGCCGAGATCGAGACGGCGATAACCGATTTCGGCGCGCGCGCCAGGACCGGCAAGCTGAGCTTGGAGGAGATGCAAGGCGGCACCTTCACCATCTCCAATGGCGGCGTCTACGGCTCGCTGCTCTCGACCCCGATCCTGAACGCGCCGCAATCGGGCATTCTCGGCATGCACCGGACCGAGGAGCGTGCCGTCGTGCGCGACGGACAGATCGTGGCGCGGCCGATGATGTATTTGGCACTTTCCTACGACCACCGCGTGGTCGACGGCAAAGAGGCCGTCACCTTCCTCGTGCATATCAAGGAGTCTCTTGAGGACCCGAAGCGCCTCGTGCTCGATCTGTAGGGTCGCTAACCGACCCCTTACCGCGCCCTTGAAATCACGCGCGCGGTTTGCTGTGCTGTCGGCGCGATGCGTTTAGTACCAATACTCGTCCGGCTGACCGCGCTTCTCACCACGCTTGCCCTCGCTCAGGCGCAAGCGCCCGAGCCGCGCACGGCCCTCGTCGTGGGCAATGCCGACTATTCCTTTGGCGCCCTGACCAATCCGATCAACGACGCCGAAGCCGTCGCCAAGTCCTTGGAGGAGGCCGGCTTTGAGGTGACGCTGAGGACCGACGCCGACCAGGCCGCGATGCAGGCTGCCATCGCCTCCTTCGGCGATGAGCTGAAGCAAAAAGGCGGCGTCGGCCTGTTTTATTTCGCCGGCCACGGCGTGCAGCTCAGCGGCGAGAACTATCTCTTGCCTGTCGGCGGCCATATCAGGGGCGAGAACGACATCAAGACCGGCGCCGTGACCGCGACCGAGATCGTCGACGCCATGGCCTCCGCCCGCAACGGCCTGAACATCGTCGTCCTCGATGCCTGCCGCAACAACCCCATCAATAAGGGCGCAACGCGCGGGCTCTCCCGCATCGACTCCAATCGGAGCCTGTTCGTCTCCTACTCCACCTCGCCGGGCGCGGTCGCGCTGGACGGCGAAGGCGGCAACAGCCCCTACACCAAATATCTCGCCACATCGATCTCGACGCCCAACCTCAATATCGAGGAGACCTTCAAGCGCACGCTGAAAGGTGTCTATCAGGAGACCAAGGGCGAGCAGACGCCCTGGATCTCATCGACCTTTTTCGGCGATTTCGTCTTCCGGCCCAATGGCGCCCCCATGTCTCAGCCCGAAGCGCCGTCGCCAAACGCAGGCGGGAGCCAGCAGCAACAGGCCATGGTCCGGCCGCTGCCGATCCCGCAACAGCCGACCCCGGCCGCTATCGAACTCGCCGGAATCTACCGCGTGAGCGGGACCAATCCCAATGGCAGCCAATATCAGGGCATGGTGGCGCTGAGCCAGCAGCAGGACGAGTTCGCGCTCACCTGGTGGATCGGCAAGCAGGTCTTTCACGGCACCGGGCATTTCGCCGGCAAGATGCTCGTGGTCAATTGGGGCGACAAGCACCCGGTCATCTACACTTTTGGCGATGCCGGCGCGCTTGACGGCGAATGGGCCGACGGCTCGGCCACCGAGACGCTGCTGCCCGTCGCCACGGCCGCGCCGGAGGAGATCGCGGCCCCGCAAGGCGCCTACAAGGTCGAGGGCCGCAATGCCGACGGCACGAGCTACCAGGGCAGCGTCACGATCGCGAAGCACGGCAGGGTTTATCAATTGAGCTGGAAGATCGGCAGCACGAGCTACCGAGGCAATGGTACGCTGCAAGACAATCTCTTGACCGTGAATTGGGGCGGCTCGACGCCGGTCGTCTACGCGCTCGCCGCCGACGGCAGCCTGACGGGACTTTGGGATGGCGGGCACGGTGAGGAAACTCTGACGCCCGAACAATGACCGGCAGGGAGCCATCATGAGCTACGACTTGATCGTCATCGGCACCGGGCCCGGCGGCTATGTCTGCGCCATCCGCGCGGCACAACTGGGCATGAAGGTGGCCGTTGTGGAGAAGCGCGCCACCCATGGCGGCACCTGCCTCAATGTCGGCTGCATCCCGTCCAAGGCGCTGTTGCATGCGAGCGAGGCTTACGCCGAAGCGGGCCACGGCTTCGCCGCCATGGGCATCAAGGTCAAGCCTGAGCTCGACCTGGCGACCATGCTCGCCTTCAAGGATCAAGGCGTCAAAGGCAATGTCGACGGCGTCGAGTTCCTGCTGAACAAGAACAAGATCGACGCGGTACAGGGCACCGGCCGCATCGCCGCGCCCGGCAAGGTCGAGGTGACCGGCACTGATGGCAAGAAGCAGACGCTGGAAACCAAGGCCATCGCCATCGCCACCGGCTCCGAGGTGGCGAGCGTCCCCGGCATCGTCATCGACGAGAAGCGCATCCTGTCCTCGACTGGGGCGCTGTCCTTGCCAAGCGTGCCGAAGCGGCTCGTGGTGATCGGCGCGGGCTATATCGGGCTCGAGCTCGGCTCGGTCTGGTCGCGGTTAGGCTCCGCTGTCACCGTGGTGGAGATGCTGGATCGCGTGGCGCCGGGCCTCGACGGCGAAGTGGCAAAGCAGCTTCAGCGCGTGCTGGCAAAGCAAGGCCTCGCCTTCAAGCTCGGCACCAAGGTGATGAACGTGGATGCCAAGGATAAGAGCCTGACTCTCACGCTCGAACCGGCAAAAGGCGGCAAGTCGGAGACGCTCGAATGCGACGCGGTGCTTGTCGCCGTGGGGCGCGTGCCCAACACGCAGGGCCTTGGCCTCCCCGAGCTTGGCGTCAGATGCGACAATCGCGGGCGGATCGCTGTCGGTGCGACATTCGCGACCAGCGTGCCGGGCATCTATGCCATCGGCGACGTGATCAAAGGCCCCATGCTCGCGCACAAAGCGGAAGAGGAAGGGGTGGCGCTCGCCGAGATCCTGGCCGGCCAGGCGGGGCATGTGAATTACGACGCGATCCCGAGCGTGATCTACACGGCCCCCGAAGTCGCCTCGGTCGGCAAGACCGAGGAGGAGCTGAAAGAGGCCGGGATCGCCTATCGCACCGGCAAGTTCCCCTTCACCGCCAATGGCCGCGCCAAGGTCAACCGCACCACGGAGGGCTTCGTGAAGATTCTGGCGGAAGAAGCGACTGACCGCGTGCTCGGCGTGCATATTATCGGAGCCGATGCCGGCACCATGATCGCCGAGGCCGTCGTGCTGATGGAGTTCGGCGGCTCCTCCGAGGACCTCGCGCGCATCTGCCACGCGCACCCGACGCTGAACGAGGCGATCAAGGAAGCGGCGCTCGCCGTCGACAAGCGCGCCATCCATATGTGATTTGCTTCCTCATGCTGAGGAGGCACGGAACGCGCCGTCTCGAAGCATGAGCCCATGTCCTTCGAAACGCGTGCTATGCACGCTCCTCAGGACTAGGAGTCGCGCGGCGTGTCGGCAAGAACCGAGGCTGTGAGCGCGGCGAAGCCGGCGAGCTCCACCGCCGCGATGATCGCCTGGCCCCACTCCCAGCGGGAGCGATAGTCGGTCCAGTCGGCCGGCACAGGTCCGTTGAGCCATTTCGCCAGCTCGACATTGACGGGATAGACCAGCACCCACCACAGCACGAGGCCGAGCGCGAACAGGAGCGCGGCGATAGACGCGAGCGCGAAGCCCGGCCTGCCATGCTCGCGCACGAAATAAGCGAGCAGCGCCAGCGCGACCATGCAAGAAATTTCGATCACCGCGCCGATCGAGCCGAACATGGCAGAGAGCCCGCCTTGCACCGTCGAGCCGACCCAAAGATATTGGTCCCAGCCCATGCGCGAAGGCAGCTGCATCAGATGGCCAAAGCTTAAGCCAAGCGTCAGCGCCGCGAGCATGACAGCAACGAATCGGGTGGCTTTGAGCAGCATGTCTCCTGCTACCTCAATCCAGCGTGCGACGGAAGCGGTACAGCGCAAGCCCCATGGCCACGATCATGAAGATGAACAGCGCCGCCGCGTCGATCTGCATGTCGGTGAAGCCGTTCCCTTTCAGCATGATGCCGCGCACGATGCGGATGAAATGCGTGAGCGGCAGCACCTCGCCGATCGCTTGCGCCCAGTGCGGCATGCCGCGGAACGGGAACATGAAGCCCGACAGGAGAATATTCGGCAGGAAGAAGAAGAACGTCATCTGCACCGCCTGCAACTGGTTCTGCGCGACGGTGGAGAAAGTATAGCCGACGGCAAGGTTGGAGGCGGCGAACAGCGTCGACAGCGCGACGAGGAGTGTAACGCTGCCGAGGATCGGCACGCCGAAAATATAGTGTGCGGCACTAAGGATGATGGTCATCTGCACGAAGCCGATCAACACGAAAGGGGCGATCTTGCCGAGCATGATCTCAATCGGCTTGATCGGCATGGACAGCAGGCTCTCCATGGTGCCGCGCTCGATCTCGCGTGTCACGGCGAGCGCGGTGAACATCATCATGGTCATGGTCAGCACCACGCCAAGCAGGCCGGGCACGATGTTGTATTGAGTGATGCCTTCGGGGTTGTAGCGGCGCTGCAGCGTAACCTCGAAGGGCGCCGGCGTGCTCTTCACTTCGGCATCTGGTCCGCGCAACTCCCGCCTGAGCGCGGTGCCGACCACGCCTTGCACGGCTGAGATCGCGGTGCCGGTCGCCACGGGATCGGTGGCGTCGGCAATTACCAGGATGGCGGGGCGGTCACCCCGCCTCACGTCGCGCTCGAAGCTTGCCGGGATTTCGATGCCGAATTGTACTTTGCCCGAGCGGATCAGCCGGTCCATCTCGTCGGGATCGCGCACCTGCTCCTTGAAGTCGAAATAGTCCGTGTTCTCGAGCGCGGCGAGGACGGCGCGGGTCAAGGGGCCCGAATCGCGGGTCAGCACAACCGCGGGCATGTGCTTGGGATCGGTGTTGATGGCGTAGCCGAACAGCGTGAGCTGCAGGATCGGCACGAAGATCATGGTGGCGAAGGTCATGCGGTCGCGCCGCATCTGCACGAACTCCTTGACGATCATCGCCCACGTGCGCCGGAAGAAGCCGGGATCGCGACGCTCGGCCTCGATACCGTTGTGAGCCACCGCGCTCACGCGAAATTATCCTTGGACTTGTCCATCAGCAGGATGAACACGTCCTCCAGGGAAGGCTCCCCGCGCGTCCAGCGATGCGCCCCGTCGGCCTTCTTGGCGGCGGCGATGGCCGCGTCGAGCGCGCGCTTGTTGCGGCCTGAGACATGCAGCTCGGTACCGAACGGCGCTACCATGTCGACGCCGTCGCGAGCTTGAAGGGTCGTGGCGAGGTGGTGCAAATCAGGGCCGGCCACGATCCACGTGCTGAGCTTCGACTGGTCGACCACCTTCCTCGCGGTGCCCTTGGCGAGCAGCTCGCCAAAAGCGATGTAAGCGATCTCGTGACAGCGCTCGGCCTCGTCCATGTAATGGGTGGAGACAAGCACGGTGATGCCGTCTGCGGCGAGATTGTGGATCTCGTCCCAGAACTCGCGCCGCGCCTTGGGGTCGACGCCCGCCGTCGGCTCATCGAGAAGAAGGAGCTTCGGCTGCGGCAGGATGCAGGCGCCGAGCGCGAGCCGCTGCTTCCAGCCGCCGGACAGCTCGCCGGCCAGCTGGTCGGCGCGGGTCGAGAGCCCGAGCCGCCCGATCGCCTCCCTGGCCGCCTGGCGCGGGTCGGGCACGCCATAGATGCGGGCGACGAATTCGAGATTCTCGCGAATGGAAAGATCGGCGTAGAGACTGAAGCGCTGCGTCATGTAGCCGACATTGCGCTTGATCTCGTCGGACTGAGTGCGAATGTCGTAGCCGAGGCAGGTGCCCTGCCCTGCGTCCGGCGTCAGCAGCCCGCAGATCAACCGCAGCGTCGTGGTCTTGCCGCTGCCGTTTGGCCCGAGAAAGCCGTAGATCTCGCCCTTCGGCA
>JALHTP010000404.1 GCA_022865725.1 Methyloceanibacter sp.
TGCTCGCCGTCGTGGAGATTGGCGTACTCCTTTGGCTGCCCGTCGAAATCGAGCCACAGGATGCCGCGCATCCCGCCGGACCGGTTGATGAAGGTAAGCTTGGTCGCACTGTTAGAATTCTGCGAGCGAAGGTTCGGCCGGTCCTTGCAGGACGCGTCGGACGAGGACGTCAGCGTGCTGACGCTCGGCGGCGCGCTCGGTCCGAGCGTCTTCATATAGGCGCGGGCGAGGTCGGCGCGGAAGCCTGTCGGATAATTCGAGATGAAGGCTTCCCAGGCCTCGATCGTGCCTAACTCCTTGGCGCTGTTGAAGGCGTCCTTCTCGGCATCGCCTCCGGCGCTCTCGACCGGCGGGCTCGCGTCGCCGAAAGTCTCGCAAGCCTTGACGAATTGCTGGATCTTGTCGCGCCCGCGCGTGAGGTCGAGCGAGGCGGCCTTGTAGCCCGGCACCAGGTAATCGACAGAGTCCTTCTCGGCAAAAGCGCGCCACAGCGGATCGTCGTTGCCGATGTCCACCTGCACGCCACTCAGGCCTTCCTCGCCGGTGGCGCGAGAGATCTTGCCTTTGAGCGCGTGATCGAAGCCGCCGCCGGACACGCGCAGATCGGTATTCTTGCCGTTCTCGAGATCGCCGATATCGGCGCCGAAGGTGACGATGGAAAAATTTGCACCCACGCTCGAGCTGTGCACGCAAGCGCCGCTGACCTGCACATTGTCGGTCTCGGGCACGCCGTAGATCAGCCGCGTGGTCTTATTGCCGGGATCGTTGGTCTGGAAGAACTGCCATTCCATGCCGCTCTCAGCCGCGGCGCGGGTCGCCAGCGATGACCAGCCTACGGCGCCTGCGAGCAGGCAAAAGAATAGAGTCGTGCGCTTGGGAAACATCAAAATTGGCCTTTCTCCGATCCGCGTGCAGATTGCCGCTAGGGGCTGAAAGGCCCAATCCGCTGGGAATAGATATCAGGTTAGCCGAGACGTTGGCGAGAGGCTACGCGAAGCGCGCCTGCCGGGCTCATCCTCAAGCCTAGCTGCCAGTCCAGGCGAGTGTGGACCACGCGACCGCGATATTCGCCGCGAAATAAGTGGCCAGCAGCGCCACGGCCCAGACCCGGTCGGTGCGCGAGATCGTCCTCTCCGCATGGGCCTCGTCACTGTGCCAGGAGGTCGCCACCACCCGCGCCAGCGCAATGATGATGAAGAGATAGGCGAGGAGGTAGATCTTATCGAGCATCATCAGATAATCGACGTCGGGCAGCGACGCGCCCGAGGCGAGCTGGAGCGCGACCAGGGTCAAGAGCGCGGTGATGCCAAGCCCAATGCGGCCCTCGATATAGCGGGGCCGCACGAAGAAGACGAGCGCCGCGCACACCACGATCAGCATGATTGGCACGAAGGTCTTGATCGACATCGCCACGATCGGGCGGGTGACGGGGATCGACAGTGCGAGCCGCGAATAGGCGTCCGCCTCCGGCTCGGAGACGTCGCCGAAATTGGTGGGATAGGCGTTTGACGCGATCTGCATCGTCGGCTTGCCGACTTTGAAGCCCGGCAGCGTGATCTGCGGGTTGAGATTGATGCCGCCGTCTGTGTCCGGGACATAGACTTGCTTATTGGCGGCGGAGACCGAGTCCTCCATAACCACTTTCAGAAGCTGCGTGTCGAACGGATATTTCTCCAGCGGGAACTTGGTGGAGAAGCGGCCCTGATAACGGATGATGGAATAGAGGCTCCCGTCAGGCATCGCCTTCGGCGCGTCGTAGAGCGTCTCGCGCACATTGTCGTCCGAAGCGTAGCGATTCATGAACTCCATGGTCTTGGAGGGATCGAGATCGGGCGCCCGCCAGCGGAACCAGACATAGAGATCGACCACGTAGTTGTTCGCCTTGAAGTCGAGCTCCTGGATGTCGTTGATATAGGCGCCGACAATCACCTCCGCCGGCTTGTCCGGCGCGGGCGAAGCGGCGATCGCCTCCGTCACGGCGCTCGGCGGCGACCCCGGCTGGGCGGGATCGCTTGAAGCATCACCGCAGGCGAAAATCGCGAGCGGCAGGGCAAGGAGCGCGGCGGAAAGGTGGCGCAAGATCGGCTGCATGGGCAATCCCGTCGCCAAGAAATAAGGCTTTAGCAAGATGATTGGTCTCGGCGCGCTGGATTCCCTCGCCAATATGGAAGTAGGCTGAGACGTGTCTACTGGCAATCGCAACGAGGGTTTCCTGGACAGGAGCGTTGTCGGCTCCGGCGAGAGCGCAAGCCCCTATCGGGCCGCGGGCTTTGCCGGCTCCGCCGTCCTGCATGGCGTCGTGTTGGTCGTGCTGCTGGCGATGGCCCAGCATGGGATGCAGACGGCGCGCAGCGGATTGCTGTATGTGCCCGTCGAAATCGCGAGGTCCAGTGCAGCCTCGAGCGGGGAGCAAGCGGCCGCGATCCCGCCGCGGCAAGAGCCTGCCGCAGATCCGGCGTCGAGCCCGCAACAGGGCGCCCATGGGCCATCGCCGGCCGATTCTCTCGATGCAAAACTCCAGACCCTCGCCAAACTCCGCCAGCCTGACACCGCCACCGAGCTCGGCACCAGCAGCTCACCCACGGCATCGATCAACGACGATGCGCTGCCAGGCCATCAGGCGCTCTATAATGTGAGGGATTTTATCCGGGCCCAAGTCGAGCGCCGTTGGAATTTCGATTTGGCGGCCTTGGGTGGCGGCCAGTTCTCCGTCCCGATCCATGTCGAGATCACCGCCGAGGGCGTCGTCACCAAGGCGGAACTCGTCGACAACGCCCAATCGGCGGACCCCCTCTATCGCGAGATCGCGCTCAGCGCCAGAAATGCGGTGCTGCTCGCGTCTCCTTTATCGCTGCCGGCCGGCCATTACACCGAGATGATGAATATGGTCCTGCATCTCGATACCAGAGACGCAGTGCGATAGCGGCCCACGGCGCTTGAGAGGCGCTCGCGTCACGGTAGATCGCGCGCGACCCGAAAGCCGGTGAGGCTGGAATAGTCGTACTCGCCGCCGTCGGCCTCGCTTTCCGTCCGCGCGGCCGAACGGACGAAGACCGGCAGATTGGCCCACGAGCCGCCGCGAATGACATAGCTCGTGCAATTATCCTCGGCCCAGGCACTGCCGTCGCGCGGCGCACCTCGATAGCTCGGGTGCCAGCAATCGGCAGTCCACTGCCAAGCGTTGCCGAGCATTCCGTAAAGCCCGAAGGGATTGGGCGCGAAGCTGTCGACGTCGGCCAGCAGGCTGTTGTCCCATTTGCTGCCGCAGCCATTGCAATTGGCGTTGCCGGTGCCGAGGGCATCGCCCCACCACCGCGCCGTCGTGGTTCCTGCCCGCGCCGCGTACTCCCATTCCGCTTCGGTCGGCAGGCGATAGGGACCGTCCGCGCGGGCGGGCGCTTCCGGATGAGCGAGGCGGACCTTGGTGTTCAGCCAGCCGATAAAGCGCTAGGCGTCGCGCCAGCCCAAACAGACGGCGGGCCAGCGCGGCGGGTCGGCGTTAAAGGGCGGAAACGCTTCGCCATGGCCGGGAGAATGCCATCGCATGTCCAACATCGCGTTGCAGGCCGACGGCTGGTAGCCCGTCTCCTTGAGAAAGGTGAGAAACTCCTTGCTGGTGATGTCGAATTTGCCGAGCGCGAAGGCCTCGACGGCGACCAGATGCTGCGGGCCCTCATTCTCGAA
>JALHTP010000405.1 GCA_022865725.1 Methyloceanibacter sp.
GCGCATGCGTGTGGCGCCGAGGATCTTGTAGATCACCGCCAGATATTTCCGCCGCTCCTGACCCGCGGCGACCGCGCCGGCAAGCACGGCGGCGCCGATCAGCAACGTCACGCCGGCCGTCGCTCCGATCGCGGTCATCAGCTTGCCGAGCAGCTCCTTGGCCGCCTCGACGATGTCGCCCACCTTGACGGCGGTCACCAGCGGGAAGCGCTCCGAGAGCGCCTGGATCGCCTTGCTCTCGCGGTCGGGCGGGGTGCCCGGGGGGAATTCGAGCGTGGTGAGCATGCGGTGCGGCGCGCCTTCGAGCGTGTTGGGCGAGAACACCATGACGAAATTGATGGCGAGCGACTCCCAGTCGATCTTGCGCAAGCTGGCGATGGTCGCCTCGACATTGCGGCCGAGGATGTTCACCGTGATGGGATCGCCGAGCTTGAGCCCGAGCCCCTTGGCGAGCTCGGCGTCGAAGGAGACGAGCGGCGCCCCCTTATAGCCCTTGGGCCACCACTCTCCGGCGACGATCTCGGAATCGCGCGGCACGGTGTCGGTATAGGTCAGGCCGCGGTCGCCCGAGAGCACCCAGCGCGAATCGGGATCGGCCTCGACCTTCTCCGCCGGAACGCCTTTCAGCGCCACGATGCGGCCGCGCAGCATCGGCGCGTCGTCGAGCTTGGCGCTCGGCTCGATGGCCAGCACCGTATTGCGGAAGGCGTCGAGGTCGGAACCCTCGACATCGAGGAAATAATAGGCCGGCGCGTCGATCTCGATATTGCTGGCGATCTCGTTCAGCAGCGAGCGGTGGATCAGCGCCACGGCGACAAGAAGCCCGAGGCCGAGGCCGAGCGAGACGGAGATGGAGCGGGCGAGCGAACCGGGGGAGCCGATGCTTGCGAGCGCGAGCGCGAGCGACGGCGGCTTGATGCGCCGGAACCTCGCTGCGTAGCGTTGCACGAGGATGCCGAAACCGGTCAGCAGCAGAAAGGCGGCGACGATGCCGCCCGAGATCGAGGCGGTGATGGCGCGCTCCTCGGACGCGGCGATGGCGAGCGCGAACAGCGCCAGGCCCGCCGCCGCCGATCCAACGGCATAAGGCCAGGCCGAACGCTCGCGTTCCTCGGTGAGATGGGAGCGCATCAGTACCGCGGGCGAGACGCTTGCGGCGCGGCCGAGCGGCCAGAGCACGAACAGCACCATGGTCAGCAGGCCGGCGAGAGCCGCGGTGATGAGCGGCAAAGGATGCGGCTCGACCGCAAGCGCTATGGGGAGCGCATCGGCATAGATCGCCGAGAGCAGGGCAGGAGCCAATGCGCCGATGAGGAGCCCGATGGCGATGCCGATCGTGGCGAGCAGCAACGCCTGGATCAGATAGACGGCGAGCACGAGCCGGCTCGGCGCGCCGAGGCATTTGAAGGTGGCGATGATATCGCGCTTCTTGGCCATATAGCTCTGGATGGCGTTGCCGACGCCGATGCCGCCGAGAAGGAGCGCGGTGAGCCCGACAAAGCTGACGAATTGGGTGAAGCGGTCGGCGTCGCGGCGAAGCGACGGCGCCGGATCGGTCCAGTCGCGGACGGCGAAGCCGCTTTGCGGGAACTTATTCTCGATGCCGGTGCGGGCGGCGGCGAGCGCCGTCTTGTCCGTGGCGCCGGCTTCGGGGAGCTTCCCGCGATAGGTCCAGCGGATGAGACTGCCGGGTCGCACGAGCCCGGTGCGGGCCAGCGTCTCGCGCGACATCAAGAGCTTCGGCCCGTAAGCGAGGCGATCGGCAAGCCGATCGGGCTGTTGGCCGAGAATGCCGCCGATAGTGATCGTGGCTTCGCCGATGGTGAGCGGGCTCCCCACCTCGAGACCGA
>JALHTP010000406.1 GCA_022865725.1 Methyloceanibacter sp.
CGGTCCTCGCAAGGATCGCGACACCATAGGTTTTGCGTCTTTCGGCGCGCCATCCCCTCACTTGCGAGGGGCAGATCAGCAAACCCCGGACGCTGAGATGCGTCGCGGCAACGGAGAGGCATGCCCTATTCCTTGTCATCGCCCGGCTTGACCGGGCGATCCAGTAACCACCGGAGGTCGAGAGTTCGGTGAGAGCATTGATAGGCGAGGGGTTACTGGATGCCCGCCTGCGCGGGCATGACAAACAGTGATTATCCAACCCGTTGCCCTTCTTAGGGCAAGGGTCGATGAGTTCGACGTTGACGGGGCGGCCGTCCAGGGCTTTGCTCCTTCAGGGGAACAAGGGGGGCAGCCATGAACTTCGATTGGAAGCAATTCTATCTTTCGGCCCAAGGCCGCGTGAACCGGAAGCAATTCTGGCTTCGTTTGGTTCTTCCCAGTCTTGTCATCAGCATCGTCTTGCTGTTCATCGACATGGCCATCGGGACCTTCAACGCGGAGGACGGCGTCGGGCTGTTGAGCGGCATTTTTTCGCTGGTGGTCCTGATCCCCGCCATTCTCGTCTATATCAAGCGCTGGCACGACCGCGACAAGTCCGGATGGTGGATGCTGATCCTCTTGATCCCCATCGTCGGCGCCATCTGGCTCCTGGTCGAGCTCGGCTTCCTCGCCGGCACGCCTGGGCCGAATCGCTTCGGTCCGCCGCCATCGGACTGATGGGGACGCAACAAATGAAGGCTGGGCCGCACCCATGACACTTCTGATCATCGGCATCGTCGTCTTTCTCGGCATTCACGTTCTGCCGACGATTGCCGGCTTGCGGGACCGGCTGGTCAGCCGGTTCGGCGAGAACGGTTACAAGATATTCTTCTCGCTGCTGTCGATCGCCGGCTTCGCGCTCCTCGTCTACGGCTTCGCCAAGGCGCCCGTGATCCAGGTCTGGTCACCGCCGCCCTGGACGCGCTGGGTCGCCATCGTGCTGATGCTGCCGGCCTTCATCTTCCTCGTCGCGGCTTACGTCCCGGGGCGGATCAAGGAGACGCTCAAGCATCCCTTCCTCGTCGCTATCAAGACCTGGGCGCTTGCCCATCTCATCGCCAATGGCGATCTCGCCTCCATCATCCTGTTCGGCTCGTTCCTGGCCTATGCCGTCTACGACCGCATCACGCTGAAGCGGCGTAAGCCGACCAGCCTGATCGGCGTTCCGGGGACAGGGGGGCCGCGCAACGACCTGATCGCCGTCGTGCTCGGCGTGGTGCTCTATGTCGTGTTCCTGGTCTGGTTGCATCCGCTGCTGATCGGGACCGCGCCTCTGCCGCATTGAGGAATTGGGCTTTGGCGGCCCGTTTTTTGCACTGCAAAGCGCCTTATATATCTGCCATAAGACCAAAGGGTCTCAGGCCCAAAGGTCTCAGGCCCAAGGGTCTACGGCCCAAGGGTCACCGACCCGAGGGTCTTGCTTTTGTTGAGGAGCCTGGAAAACCGTGTCGCAGGAATTTGCCATGAAGCGGGTGACCGCGCCGGACATTCGCAACCGCAAAGGGGGCGCGCCCATCGTCGCGCTCACCGCCTATCACGCCCATACCGCGCGCATCATCGATCCCTATGTCGATATGCTGCTGGTCGGCGATTCTCTCGGCATGGTGATGCATGGCTACGAGACGACGGTGCCGGTGCCGCTCGAGCTCATGATCATGCACGCGCAGGCCGTGGTGCGCGGCTCCACCCGCGCGCTGGTCGTCGTCGACATGCCGTTCGGCTCCTATGAGGAGAGCCCGGCGATCGCCTTCCGCAACGCCGCCCGCGTGCTGAAAGAGACGGGCTGCGGCGCGATCAAGCTCGAAGGCGGCGTGCATATGGCCGAGACTATCGGCTATCTCTCCGCGCGCGGCATCCCGGTAATGAGCCATATCGGCATGACGCCGCAGGCCATCAACACGATCGGCAGCTTCGCCCCACGCGGCCGCTTGCGCTCGGAATGGGCAGAGTTCGAGGCGGACGCCAAGGCCGTCGCCGAGTCCGGCGCGTTTGCCGTCGTGCTCGAAGCGCTGGCCGAGCTGCTCGCCGTGCGCATCACCAAGCAGATCGCCATCCCGACCATCGGCATCGGCGCCTCGGCAGAGTGCGACGGGCAGATCCTCGTGCTCGAGGACATGCTCGGGCTCTCCCCGCGAGTGCCGAAATTCGTCAAGGAATACGCGCAGATCGGTGCGGGCATCGAGGGTGCCGTCAAGGCCTTCGCCAGCTAGGTCCGCTCACGTGCCTTCCCGTCCACCGAATACACCTATCCGATGTTCGAGGAAGGCCGGGAAGTCACGAAAAAGACCAAAATGACAGGCAGTTAGCCCGAGTTGGGTCGCTTCCTCGCCGGGGTCGGCGGAAGCGGCCTCAGGCTCTTTACCTTGCGCGCGCAAGACGCCTTCACTATACGGCGGGCAGGGAGGAACGGCGTTAGGCCCTGCGAGGATCGGGCGCCGTATCTCGTCATAACCGCGAAGTCATAAGAGTCCGCCCATGGCCGAACCCGATACCTTTCTGCGCGAGGTGGACGAAGCCGTCCGCCAGGATCAATACAGGAAGCTCTGGGACAGATACGGCGTCTATGCGCTCGGCGGCGCCGTGCTCGTC
>JALHTP010000407.1 GCA_022865725.1 Methyloceanibacter sp.
ACGGGTAGTCGAAAGGGCATCCTCGATGCGGTGCTTCTTTTCCTTGAGCTCGACCTCGGTCGCGGCGCCGACCTTGATGACTGCCACGCCGCCGGCCAACTTGGCCAGCCGCTCCTGCAGCTTCTCCTTGTCGTAGTCCGACGAGGTATCCTCGATCTGCTGCTTGATCTGGGCAACGCGGGCCTCGATGTCGGCTTTCTTGCCGGCGCCGCTGACGATGGTGGTGTCGTCCTTGGTGATGACCACCTTCTTGGCGCGGCCGAGCATGTCGAGCGTCACGTTCTCGAGCTTGATGCCGAGATCCTCGGAGATAACCTGGCCGCTGGTCAACACCGCGATATCCTGGAGCATGGCCTTGCGGCGGTCGCCGAAGCCGGGCGCCTTGACGGCGGCGACTTTCAGCCCGCCGCGCAGCTTGTTGACCACGAGGGTGGCGAGCGCCTCGCCCTCGACATCCTCGGCGATCACCAGCAGCGGCTTGCCCGACTGCACGACGGTTTCGAGTAGCGGCAGGATGGTCTGGAGGTTGGAGAGTTTCTTCTCGTAGATGAGGATATAGGGGCTCTCCAGCTCGACCCGCATCTTGTCGGCGTCGGTGATGAAATAGGGAGAGATATAGCCCCGGTCGAACTGCATGCCCTCGACCACTTCGAGCTCGGTCGCGAATGCCTTGGCCTCCTCGACCGTAATGACGCCCTCATTGCCGACCTTCTGCATGGCCTTGGCGATCATCTCGCCGATTTCCTTATCGCCATTGGCGGAGATGGTGCCGACTTGGGCGATCTCCTCGCTGGAGGTGACCTTCTTGGCCTTGGACTTGAGCTCGTTGAGGACGGCATTGACGGCGAGGTCGACGCCGCGCTTCAGGTCCATCGGGTTGGCGCCGGCGGCTACCGACTTCGCGCCTTCCTTGACGATGGCCTGGGCGAGAAGGGTGGCGGTGGTGGTGCCGTCGCCGGCCGTGTCGGAGGTCTTCGAGGCGACCTCGCGCACCATCTGCGCACCCATGTTCTCGAACCGATCCTCGAGCTCGATCTCCTTGGCGACGGTCACGCCGTCCTTGGTGATGCGCGGCGCGCCGTACGACTTTTCGAGCACGACGTTGCGGCCCTTGGGCCCGAGCGTCACCTTGACCGCATTGGCCAAGACGTCGACGCCGTGCAGCATGCGCTCGCGGGCGTCTTGTCCGAATTTCACTTCCTTGGCAGCCATTGTTCTTTACTCCGTTGGTCGGGCCTCGTCCTGAGGAGCGAGCCTTGGCTCGCGTCTCGAAGGACGACATGAAAAATCCTTGGTCTCGAATTCTGGCCTCATCCTTCGAGACGGCCCGCGTTCCGCGGGCCTCCTGTGGATGAGGACCTTGTTTGGCTAGGCAGCCTTCTTCTTCTTGACGGCGGCGCCTTCAAGCACGCCGAGGATGTCGCTTTCCTTCATGATGAGCAGGTCTTCGCCGTCGAGCTTGACCTCGGTGCCCGACCATTTGCCGAACAGCACAAGGTCGCCGGCCTTCACGTCGAGAGGCTGAACGTGCCCCTTCTCATCGGGAGCGCCGGGACCAACGGCGATGATTTCGCCCTGTTGCGGCTTCTCCTTGGCAGTATCGGGGATGATGATGCCGCCTCGGGTTCGATCGTCCTCCTCGATGCGGCGCACCACGACGCGGTCATGCAATGGACGAAACTTCATCTCGCTCTCCTCCTCAGGGCAAATTTTGATTGGATGTGCGCCGTCTCAGCGGACGCACCCGCGCTATCGCTATATAGAACAGCATTTTAGCACTTTCAAGGCGAGAGTGCCAAAGCCGTTAGCAATTGCGCCTCTTTGCTGCCAACATGCTGATTCAATTCAGGAAATTCTCTGGACGCGACTCACCGCCGCGGTTAAGACTTACAAAACCGAAAAAACTCACCAGCGGGGTAAAGGACCATGGACGCGGCCTTCCTTCGCCAGATCGAGGGGTTCTCGCTGACCACGGCGGAGATCCTCTACCGGCTGCCGGATCACCCGAAGCTGCTGCAAAGCTATATCTGGCAGGACTACGACCTCGCCCCGCGCTTCCCCAAGCTAACCGACTTCCTCGATTTCTGGGCGGCCAATCTCGACGGCGCGCTGCACAGCATTCGCGTGGCGCATCGGAGACTGATCGCGCCAGCCGAGTTCAGCTTCGTGCGCGGCGAGCTCAGGCTGCACTGAGGCGGGACCGAGACAAGCGCATCGTCGCCTTCAAGCAGGGACGACCGACACGTTGATGCTGTGCACTGCGCAGCTCTCGGCGAGATCCGCCTTGGTGCCGGGATTGAGTATGTTGACGTTGCTCTTGGCGCCGTTTGCCGTCCAACGGCTTTTGTGCGCGAGAATCACGCCTCTCGGCACATCGGCCGAAACGGAAAGCCGCAGCGTGATCGCGCCGGTTGGATTTCCGATCGTCACGCGTGCACCATCGGCAATCCCTCGCGACCGCGCTTCATCGGGATGCACGAACGCCTCATCCTCTCCGAGTTGCTTCAGGATCTTGGGGTCGTTGCCGAAGCTGCTGTTCATCAGCCATTTCGACGCCGGGGATAGCAGGCGCAGCTCCCCGCCAGTCGGCCGTGCTTCGGCCGAGGCGAAGGGCGCGCGCGGCAGGCCCGCGGCGATGAAGGCGCTGCCGGTCAGCTCGATCTTGCCCGACGGCGTCCGATAGTCATGGCGGTCGAATTGCACGGCCGGTTCGGCCGGATATTCGATCGTGCCGGCTTGAGCCAGCGTCGCGAAGGTGAGGCCGGGCTTGGCCTGGTCGAGGAGCGTCTCGATCATAGCGGCGTCGGTCTCGAACAGCTCGGGGTCGCTCAATCCCATCGCCGCCGCCAGGCGCCTCAAGATCTCCTGGTTGGGCAGCGCCTCGCCAAGCGGCGGAACCGCCTTCACTTGCGCCGAGATGCTGGCGTTGAAATAGGACATGACCACGTCGTCGAACTCGAGGAAGCTCGCGGCCGGAAGCACATAGTCGGCATAGTTGGCGGTATCGGTCTGGAACAGATCGAGCGTGACTTGCAGCAGGTCGTCGCGCTCGAGCGCGCGGCGCAGGCGCCGCTGCTCGGGGCTCGACACGGCGATGTTGTTGTTCCAGGTGACGATCGCTTTGGTCGTGGGCGATTCGAGCCGGCTCGCCAGATCCATGTGGCTGATCGTCTGCGCCGATTTTGGTTTTAGGTGAGCGGCCGTCAGATAGCCCGCGTCGACGCCGCGCGTGTCCCAGCCATTGAGGTAGAGAAAACCGGCCCCGTATCTGCCGATGTTGCCGGTGGCCGCGGGCAACAGCCCGACCGCGCGCATGGCATTGCCGCCGAATGATTGACGCTGGAATCCCTGTCCCATCCACAGCAGCGAGGGTCCCGCCGCATAGAGGAGCGCCGCCTCTTCGATCAGGCGCGCCGGCACGCCGGTGATAACTTCGCCCCAGGCCGGGGTGCAGGCGGCCAATTGAGCTTCGATCTCCTCCCAGCCCTGTGAATGCGCGGCGAGGAAGGCCCGATCGATGCGGCCCGCCGCCCAGATAGCGTGCAGCATGGCGAAGGCGAGGGCGCCGTCGGTGCCCGGGTAAAGCTGCAAATGCATGTCGGCCGCCGCCGCCGTCTCATGACGGATGGGATCGACGACGATCTTGGGCACGGCCGTCTCGGAGAGCCAATGTTGGTGCACATGTGGCGCCGACGTCGATGGATTGGCGCCCCAGATCATCACGCAGTTCGAGCCGTCGATGGTGCGCGGGTCGAAGCCGCGCGTCGATTCTCCGTACATCAGCTGCAGCGCCACGTGCCCTGCCTTGTTGCACACCGTATCCGGGTCGACCTCGGTCGCGCCGATACGATTGAAGAAGCGCAAGGGAAAGCCGCCGGCGATCAGCGAGCAGGTGCCTGTGTAATGGGTCTGCAAGATGGAAGCCGCGCCGTCGCGGCCGCGGATCGTGTTGAGACGATCGGCGATATCGCCGAGCGCCTGGTCCCATGAGGCCGGCTCAAAACGACCTGTGCCCTTGGGTCCGACCCGCTTCAAGGGCCGCGTGAGGCGCACGCTCGGATCACGCCAAATCCCGTTGTACCCAATGGAGCATTTGCCGCACAACGCTCCCCGGCTGACGTTGTGCTCAGGATCGCCGACCACGTTGATGCCGCCGTCCGCCGCAATCTTCACCAGCATTCCACAGGCGTCGTAGCAATCGCGAGGGCAGGTGGTGCGGATCGCGGTGGCATCTTTCATCGGCACGTCTCCTCGGCACGAGCCAATGTACAAACTCGGCCGGGTTCCACCAGGGTGTTTCAAAGGACGATGCGTGGCAGATGTGTCGCTGCGACTCGCTAGGCTGATGTGAGCCGGATGCCGACCGTCACTGCGTGGCTTGACCCGGCTCGCCGAAAGCCGGCTCGGTCTCGTTCCCGAACTCGTAGATATGCGCCCGCTCGCGCTCGAGCACCGGCTTCAGCGAGCGGAACGCCTTCGAATACATATAGAAGGGCACGCGCGGGAAGAGGTGATGGATCAGGTGGAAGTTCTGGAACAGATAGAGCCAGTTCACGATCGGCTCGAGGATCTTGCCCCTCACCCAAAAACACGTTGGTGTCGCGATAGCGCTCGTGCACCTCGTGCGGCTTGTGGGTGAGATAGGCGAAGAAATAGATGATCAACGCCGAGGCGAGGATGTGCGGGAAAATCCACAGCATCAAGACCTCGCGCCAATAGCCATACACCGCCAGCGCCAAGGCCACCCCGTAATAGAGCGCATGCAACGTCACGATGTGCAGCGTTAGCGGCCGCATGCCCGGGATGTGCGCGTGGAAGGCGATGTGCTTCCAGAAATACTGGTGGTACCAGAACACGATGGTGAGGCAGCGCCAGAACACCAGGAACGGATTCTCGACGGCGACCCAATGATCGGGATCGATCTCGGGATTGTTGGTGTCGCGATGATGGGCGAGATGCATGTAGCGGAAGGCTTTGTACTCATGCAGCAGGAGCGTGCCGCAGACATAGCCGACCAGATGATTGATCCAGAGGAAGCGCGACTCCTTGCCCGCGATATTGCCGTGGCAGGCCTCGTGCAGCGGCGTCTGGTCGGCATAGAGGATCAGCGTGTTGAGGATCAGCCCGAACCAGAGCGGAATGATGCGCATCGTCGCCAAGGCGACGACGAGCGCGAAGGCCGCCACGATGCCGAGCGCGAGCAGCACGGTGGGCCAGGCCAGCATGCCTTGATAGGGTTTGACCAAGGTCAGCGCGTGCCGGTCGGCAGGCGCGTTCGGCGCGTCGCGCGGCCTCTCGATGTCAGGGCCAATGGCGGTGACGATGCTCATGGTCCAAGAGTCTTTCTTCAGTCCCCATAAACGGCGTCTATCCGGCTCGCTAAAGCCGGGCCGGCGCTCTGTTTGGACTCATCCCGAAACGACTCAATTTTGCGCTGCGTCGCGGCCTCATTCAAGACACAATTGCGGCGCGTGGCGGCACGAGTTGCCGCAGGGGTAAACCGCGCGTCAAGAAACGATGGATGGGGGGAAAATCTCGCGCCGCATTAGTACGCTTGCGGACAATCGCGCTCGAAGCGCCGCGGACATTTTGCATTTTGCGGAAAAGACAAAGCCTGCCGTCCGGCTCATCTGGCCGGTCCGGCAGGCTCGTCAACCAAGATCCGCGTCAGCTACTGGCAGAAATAGGGCAGGCCGTCATAGCCCACGAAATAGCCGGTGCGGGAATTGAAGCTCCGGTAGCGCTGGGCGCAGTAGGTGTACCAGTCAGGCGTCCAGGCCGGCGGGCCGTAGGATACCGGGCCGTAATAAGCCGGTCCAGGCGGCGGCGGCGGCGGAACGACATAGACCTCGCGCGGCGCAACCAGCGCGCTGCCGACGATGGCGCCGACGCCGAAGCCGATAAGGCCGGCGCCCCAGCCTCCGCCCCAGCCGCCATTGCCGTAGCCGTTGCCGTAGCCTCGACCGTGGCCGTAGCCATAGCCGCGGCCCGCTTCGGCTGGCGCCGGCAGGGTAAGCGCAGTGAGGCCGATCAGCGCCGCAGCGGCGATGGCTTTCAAGGTTCGATTGGTCATTGGTCGTGTGTCCGAGTTTGTTAGCGTGTCCGCTAAAGTGCCCCTAAGCGGGCGGGAGGTTCCCCAGGGATTGGGATCGAGCGAGTTAGCACTCGATTTCTGGCAAAATAGAGCCGCCAAAATGAATCGCCCGTTAAGCCTCCCTGCAACTGATGGGGAGGGCGGCCGCTTGCTGGGGTCCGGACAATAAAAAACCGCCGGGCACTCAGGCCCGGCGGTCTCAACCAGTTGGCTGCGCGCTTGGTTAGGCGAGCTGGACGTTGGCGGCCTGCTTGCCGCGGCCGCGGCGGTCATCCTCGATTTCGAAGGAGACCTTGTCGCCCTCGTTGAGGGCGGGCACACCCGACCGCTCGAGAGCGGAGGCGTGCACGAAAACGTCCTTGCCGCCGTCCTCAGGCTGAATGAAGCCGAAGCCGCGCGCATGATTGAAGAATTTCACTGTGCCGTTGACACGAGCCATAGGGGGAATTCCTTTCCCGTTGAAGTTTCAAACACAAACGGGCCGTAGGCACCCGAAAGGGGAACCTTCGGCGTCTTGAGATGTCAGGAAAGGTCGTGCTCTTGTGGCGCGATAAGTCACTTTGCCGTCGTCCAAGTCCGCGCCCAAAGCCTTGGGCGCCCGGTGCCTTAAAGATGAGCGAAAGGGAGCGGATTGGCAAGCCCGAAGTGGCCCCGCAACCATCACAAACTGCTTCGGAAATCCGCCTCGCAATCTAAACACCAGATGAACGGACGCCTCAGAAACGGTTCAGCCGCGAAGCCCTAGAGCTTGCACCACGAACGGCGCGGGAAACGCGCCGGTGGAGCTCCCGGAGGCCTCGCGCAATGTGGAAGATCGTCCTTGTCCTGCTGCTCACCGCTCTTGCCATTTTGCTGGCGCGGCTTGCCTATGATGCGCCGGTGATCCAGACGCGGGTTGGCGAACTCGTTTCGGGGATGCGCGCTGACGCCTCGCAGCCGCTCGCGCCACCCCTGATGTATGCCGGGGTGCGGGGGTAGGGTCGCCCCTTTCTGCCTCATGCTGAGGAGCGCCCGTGGGGCACATCTCGAAGCATGGGCCGCGTCCTTCGCGGCTCGCCTCGCGAGCGCCTCAGGATGAGGGCATTTTGCCCTAAGGCCAGCGCGCCAGTGGCGGCATGGATGAGAGGATCGCCTCGACATTTCCGCCGGTCTTCAGGCCGAAGAGGGTGCCGCGGTCGTAGAGCAGGTTGA
>JALHTP010000044.1 GCA_022865725.1 Methyloceanibacter sp.
CAGGCATGGCCGGGGTGCCCAGACCAACCGCTCCGGCCGGTTCGAGCCGGTGGCCTATGAGCCGGTCGATGATGGCTGGGAGTCGCTCGGCGAGCTCGATGCGCTCGCCACCGAAGTGCAGGAGGTGCCGGCGCGCCGCATCATCACCCGCAACGAATCCCCCGATATCGGCTTCGACCGTTCGATCAACCCCTACCGGGGCTGCGAGCACGGCTGCATCTACTGCTTCGCCCGGCCGACCCACGCTTTTCTCGGCCTGTCGCCGGGGCTCGATTTCGAGACCAAGCTGTTCGCCAAGACCAATGCCGCCGAGGCGCTGACGCGCGAGCTGGCCGACCCCCGCTACCAGGTCCGCACCATCGCCATCGGCACCAATACCGACCCGTATCAGCCGATCGAGCGGCGCTACCGGATCATGCGCCGCATCCTTGAAGTGCTGAGCGCGGCCAACCATCCGGTCGGCATCGTCACCAAATCGGCGCTCGTGTTGCGCGATCTCGACCTTCTCACCTCGATGGCGAGCCGCGGTCTGGTCAAAGTGGCGCTTTCGGTCACCACGCTCGACCATAAACTCGCCCGCGCCATGGAACCGCGCGCGAGCACGCCTGACAAGCGGCTCGAGACGTTGCAAAGGCTGGCCGATGCCGGCGTGCCGGCCTCAATCATGGTGGCGCCCGTCATTCCCGGCCTCACCGACATGGAGATGGAGCGGATTCTCGAGCGTGCGGCAGCGGTGGGCGTTCGCCGGGCCGGCTATATTCTGCTCAGGCTGCCGCTCGAGATCGGCGATCTCTTCACCGAATGGCTCGTGGCCAATTGCCCGGACCGCGCCAGCCGCGTCCTGTCCCTGATGCAGTCGACGCGCGGCGGCAAGCTCTACGACGCGAAATGGGGCGAGCGCATGACGGGCGACGGACCTTATGCCTGGATGATCGGGCGGCGTTTCGAGCTCGCCGCCGAGCGGCTCGGGTTCAATAAAAGCTCGGTCGAGCTCCGAACCGACCTGTTCACGCCGCCTTCGCTACCCGGGCAGCAACTAAAGCTCCTCTAGGCAGAAGCCCGAATTGCCCGCTGCCGCTGCGGCCCCCGTAGCCGGCCGCATTCTATTCTCGTCACGCGCTTTTTGGTTGATGTGGCGATTGCGCACATTATGGGTATCGGCTCGACGATGCCAAAGGTGCGGACCGGACTCGCCCAGAGATCGGGAGCAGCAGGCTGTGACACAGGTTTCCAACGACCATGCGACCAAGATCCCAGAGGTCACGCTTGGCTTTTGGATCATCAAAATTCTCGCGACCACGTTAGGCGAAACGGGCGGCGATACGGTCAGCATGACACTGGACCTCGGCTATCTTGTCAGCTCGGCGATTTTTATTCTGGCCTTAGTGCTTCTGGTCGGCATCCAAATAGCCGCGAAGAGATTCCACCCCTTTCTTTATTGGTTGGTGATCGTGGCCTCCACGACAGCCGGCACCACGATGGCCGACTTTGCGACTCGCTCTTTGGGTGTCGGCTACGCCGGGGGTTCATTGATCCTGTTCGCCAGCCTTATGGCCGTGCTTGGCCTCTGGTATCGGTCGCTTGGTTCAATTTCGGTCGAGACGGTCAGCGCGCCGAAGGTAGAAGCCTTCTACTGGGCGGCAATCACCTTCTCGCAGACTTTGGGGACTGCTCTCGGCGACTGGCTCGCCGACACGGGCCTTGGATATGAGGGGGGAGCGCTGGTGTTCGGCGCCGGATTGGCGGTGGTGGCGGCAGCCTATTACTGGACCGACATATCGCGGGTGCTGCTGTTTTGGGCCGCCTTCATTTTCACGCGGCCGCTCGGAGCCACTGTCGGCGATTTTATCGACAAGCCGTTGGACCAGGGCGGCCTTGCCTGGAGCCGTCCCCTCGCCACGGCCGTCATCGCGGCCTTGATGGTCGGTTGCATCCTCCTCCTGCCCCAAAAAGCGGGGAGCCACCCGCACCGAGCGTAGCAGCGGAGTGAACCGCTCACCGTTTTCCACAAGGCCAATTCATGTCTGAGTTGCCAAGGGCGCGGGCTTTGCGCGAAAGTCCCCTCCCATGGGATTCCCCGCGCGATCCTTGCCCGCCGCCAAGCCCGCTCCCTGCTTCGATTTCGAAGCGGCGATGATGGATGAGTACCAAGGCCCGGTCGCCGGCATCGACGAGGCGGGCCGCGGGCCTTGGGCCGGTCCGGTCGTGGTCGCCGCAGTGATCCTCGATCCCGGCCGCATCCCCGACGGTCTCAACGATTCGAAGCTCATGACGCCGGATGCGCGCGAGGATCGCTATCAAGCCATCCTGGCGACCTCGATCGTATCGGTGGTCATCGGCCATGTCAGGCGGATCGACCGCGACAACATCCTGCAGGCGAGCCTATGGGGGATGCGCGCGGCCTATCGCGGCCTCGGCGTGCCGGCGGGGTGCGCCTTGATCGACGGCAATATCATTCCCCGGCGCTTCCCCTGCCGGGCGCGGGCGATCGTCGGCGGCGATGGGCTGTCGCTGTCGGTGGCGGCGGCCTCGATCGTCGCCAAGGTCACGCGCGACCGGCTGATGGTAAAGCTCGCGCGCCGCTATCGCCGCTACGCTTGGGAGAGCAACAAGGGCTACGGCACGCCCGAGCACGCGGCCGCCATCGAGAAGCATGGCGTCTGCACCCATCACCGCCGCTCCTTCTCACCCATAGAGCGGGCGCTGAGAATCCTCCAGGGCGGAGCCGAGCCAACCGTTCCCGGCGAGGACTGAGCAAGCGCTCTAGCCCGGAATCCAATCGGCGATGCGCCGCGCGATGTCCTCGGCGCCGGGCTCGAGCACCAGCATGTGGCCGTGGCCCTCAAGCTTCCAGAAGGCCGCTTCGGGATATGCTCGCGCCGTCTCCAGCGCCGTTTGCGGCGATACGATCTTATCGTCGGCGCCGACGAGGCATAGCACCGGGCAGCTGACGGCGTTGGTGTGGACCACCGTCGCCCCGCTCCGGTCGAACATCCAGAAGAACAGCTCGAAAAAGGCGCGGCCCGATTCGGGCCCGAATCTGTCGAACACCGCGCGCTGCTCGGCCTCCGGCACGCAATTCAAGGTGTAGATGCGGGCGAGGCCGAAATCGGGATCGATGACCGTCTTCCAGAACGACCCAAGGCCCATCAGATCCTGGTCGAGCTTTCTCTCCGCATCGGTCGGCGGCAGGATGCCCGAGCGCGGAGCGGGCGCCACCAGAATCAGCGCGCTGGCGAGCCCCCTCGCCGCAAGCTGCTGGGCGAGCACGCCCCCCATGGAATGACCGAGAATCACCGGCTTTGGCGGCACCGTCTCGAGAAAGGCCTCCAGCTCCACGCGGTAGTCGGCCATGCCGACACCGACCAAAGTTTTGGCCGCGTCGGCCGCTTTCGTCCCGTGACCGATCAGGTCGGGGGTGTGACAAATGAAGCCCAGGCCTTCGAACACCGCCTTGAATCTATCGAAGCACCAACCGCCTTCATTGGCGCCGTGCAGCATCACGATGTCCTTGGCCATGGCGTTGCCCCCCTCCCTCACGTCATCTTGCGCGGAAGCCTGCTCCCCGATCAGCGGCAGCACTGCGAGGCCAACCGCCGCCTGAAGGAAGTCCCGGCGAAACAAGCCAGGCGGCATTGGTAATCCCTAGAAGCGCGGTGTCCCGGGCCGGTTGTGCCATGGCTCGCCTGGCAAGCCAACTCTCCGGCGGTTAAGTCCGCCTTTACCGTAAGTCCCGCAGCATGGCGCCTGCCTCGCCGATGCGAGGTGCGTGCAGTAATTGCGTAACCTGAGTGGTGTCATGGGTGTGGGGGAAGTGGGCGGAGCCAAGCTCCCGCTCGACAGGATCATCGTCGGCGATTGCATCGAGGAGTTGAAGCTCCTCCCCGAGCAATGCGTCGATCTCGTCTTCGCCGACCCGCCCTATAATCTCCAGCTCAACAACGAGCTTTACCGGCCCGACAATAGCCGCGTCGATGCCGTCGACGACGACTGGGACAAGTTCGGAAGCTTCGCCGCTTACGACACCTTCACCCAGGACTGGCTTTCAGCCTGCCGCCGCGTGCTCAAGCCGTCAGGCTGTTTGTGGGTGATCGGGAGCTACCACAATATCTTCCGCGTCGGCGCCATCCTCCAGGATCTCGGCTTCTGGGTCCTCAACGATGTGGTCTGGCGGAAGACGAACCCCATGCCGAATTTCCGCGGGCGACGCTTCACCAATGCGCATGAGACCATGATCTGGGCCTCGATGGGGCCCAAGGCGCGCTACACCTTCAACTACGAGGCGATGAAGGCGCTGAACGAGGATTTGCAGATGCGCTCGGACTGGCTCTTCCCGATCTGCTCGGGCGCCGAGCGCTTGCGAGAAGAGTGCGGGCGCAAAACGCATCCGACGCAGAAGCCCGAGGCGCTGCTCCACCGCATCCTCCTTGCGTCGAGCCAGGAAGGCGATCTCGTGCTCGACCCGTTTCTCGGCTCGGGGACCACGGCGGTCGCGGCCAAGCGGCTCGGCCGGAGCTTTGTCGGCATCGAGCGCGACACTGGATATGCCGAGGCGGCAAGAGCGCGGCTCGAAGCTGTCGCCTCCCTCGACAAGGACTCGCTGCAAATCGCCAAGGGCAAGCGGGGCGAGCCGCGCATCCCGTTCGGCGCGTTGGTCGAGCTCGGGCTGATCTCTCCCGGCACGGTGCTTTACGATCCCGCCGCGCGGCATGAGGCCAAGGTGCGCGCCGACGGCTCGATCGCCTGCGGTAGCGCGCAAGGCTCGATCCACAAGATCGGCGCCCATGTGCAAGGCGCGCTCGCCTGCAACGGCTGGACCTTCTGGCATTACGAGGCGGAAGGGACGCTCAAGCCGATCGACGCCTTGCGCGAGGCGGCGCGGTTGAAGCTCGTACTGCAGGGCTAGAACGTTTCGCCGCCTTCGCCTCTGCCTCGAAGGCGTGACTCAGAATCTTCCGCATCACCGATGGCAGCGCCGCGCCTGCCAAGTCGCGCCGCGCGACGAAGCGGCAGCATTCTGGCATCGCCGCGCGCTTCGGCACCGCGTCACGCCCGACCTCGGCGCGGTAGACGGAAAGCTCGAGATGAAAATGGGTGAAAATGTGCTCGACGCGGCCCGGCACTTTCAGCCACTTGGCCTTGAGCGGCGCATGGTCGCGCAAGGAGTTTCCGTTCGGCTCGGCCTCACCCCAGGGAGACGACGGCGCTTCCAGCATGCCCCCCAACAGGCCACGCAGCGGCCGCTCGCGGAGCAGCACCGCACCGTCTGACCTGATCGCCACGAAGGCGGCGCCGCGCCGCACAGGGCGCGCGACCTTCTCCTCGCGATAAGGCAGCGCTTCGGCAAGGCCTTCCGCAAGCCCACGGCACTCGGGGCGCAGCGGACATAGGCCGCAGGCCGGGCGGCGCGGCGTGCAGATCGTGGCGCCGAGATCCATCAGGCCTTGCGCAAAATCGCCGTGACGGGCCGCCGGCGTGAGGGTCTCGGCCAGCGCCCTGATTTTGGACTTGGCCGCAGGCAGAGGCGTGGTGACGGCAAAGAGGCGCGCCACCACGCGCTCGATATTGCCGTCGACCGGCGTTGCCCGCAGGCCGAAGGCGATGGACGCTATGGCTGCGGCGGTATAGTCGCCGATCCCGGGCAGCTGGCGCAGCCCGGCCTCGCTCGCGGGAAACCTGCCGCCATGCTGCTCCGCGACGGCGCGGGCACAAGCATGCAGGTTCCGCGCGCGGGCGTAATAGCCGAGCCCCGCCCAGGCGGCGAGCACCTCGCCGAGTTCGGCCCCAGCCAATGCCTCTATATCGGGCCAGCGGCGCAGGAAGCCGGCATAGCGCGGGAGCACCGCCTTGATCGTCGTCTGCTGGAGCATGATCTCGCTCAGCCATATCCGGTACGGGTCGGGCTGCTCGTTCGCCTCGGTCCGCCAGGGAAGCTCCCGCTTCTCGCGGTCATACCAGGCGAGCACGGCTTGGGCGATGTCTCGCGCCTCGCCCCCGGCCTGTCGCGCCTTTCCCCTCTGCATGAATTGCACTCCGGCCGCGCTTCTCTTCGAGCCATGGTGTAAGCTCGCACGAGACTAAGCAAGCGGAGGGCGCGATCCCTCCACCATTAGCTCACGGCCCATGGACGACACCGAGCGGAGAGCTTTGAGGCGAGCGGCAAGCGGGCCGCGGCCGATCGGCGCATATGCCGCCGGCGCGCTCGACGCATCGGCCCGCGCGCGGGGCTTTGCCACCACGACGCTCCTCAGCGAATGGCCGGCGATCGTGGGCGCCGAGCTTGCCCAATTCACCATGCCCGACAGGGTCGTCTGGCCAAGGCGCCGCGAGGATGGCGAAGCGGCGAGCCCGCCAAAAGGGCGCCGCGGCGAAGGCGCGATCCTGATGCTCCGGGTCGAAGGCCCCCGCGCCATCGAGGTGCAGCATCGCTCCGGCCAGATCCTGGAGCGGGTCAATTTCTATTTCGGCTATCGGGCCGTCGCCGAGATGCGCATCTTGCAGGCGCCGGTGACGCGGAAGCCGAAGCGGCCCCCCGCTCCGGAGCTCGCAATAGACCCCGACGCGCTCCCGCCGTCCGCTTCAATCGAGGATCGCGGCTTGCGGACCGCCTTGCTCCGCCTCGGCTCAGTCGCCCGCGGGAAGCTCACAAGCGCTTGAGGGCCGTTTTCTCGCCTTGCCAGGACGCGGGTGTTTCAACGAATGTAGGCGCCTTGCGGCCCGGGGGCCGAGGCCCCTTAGCCTAAGGGGCAAACGCACAGCATCAGGTGGAGTGGCGAGAGTGGCGAAAAACGACAAACAGGCTTCTGCCAAGGCTGGTTCCGGCAAAGCAGCAAGCGGCAAGTCTTTAGGCGGCAAGTCTTCAGGAGACAAGTCCTCAGGCGGCATGGCTTCAGGCAGCGCGTCCTCAGGCACCGAGGGCCCGACCGGCAAGGACGAGGCCAAGAGCAAGATCGGCGTCTTTATCATCGGCGCCGTCGCGGCGGCCGCGATCGTGGGCGGCATCGTCTATTGGTCGTCGAGCCAGGACGCCTCCGACACCCCAGGCGAGAAGAAGGACCCCGATCTCGCCGCGCTGATGGCGCCGGGCCAGCTGCCCGACATGACCCTTGGCAATGCCGACGCACCGAACATTATCGTCGAATATGCGTCGATGACCTGCCCGCATTGCGCGCTGTTCGAGAAGACCACGTTCCCCGATTTGAAATCGAAATATATCGACACCGGCAAGGTCCACTTCATCTTCCGCGAGTTCCCGCTCGATGGTCTTGCCGCGCAAGCCTCCATGCTGGCGCGCTGCGCCGGCCCCGATCGATACTTCGCCATGATCGACGGTCTGTTCCAGACCCAGGAGAACTGGGTCGTGCAGGGCCAGGAGGGCATGGACCACCTGCTGCAGTTCGCCCGCCAGGCGGGATTCACCAAGGAAAGCTTTGACAAATGCATGGACGACAAGGAGCTGTTTCAGAAAATCGTCGAGAGCCGCACGCTCGCCCATGAGAAATTCGGCGTCGATTCCACGCCGTCCTTTTTCGTCAACGGCAAGCGGCTGGGCGCGGAGCACGAGCTCAAGGACTTCGAGGCCATCTTCGCCGGCGCAACGCCGACACCCGAGGGAAGCGCAACGCCGGCGCCGGAGGGAAGCGAGAGCAAGCCCGAAGGACCTTCAGGCCAATAGGTGCGAGCGTGATGCTGCTCGAAGCGGCCAGAGCGTCGATCACAATTGCCGTCGTCCTCGCTTTGTCGGGATGCGGCGGCGCAATGGGCCCCGCCCCTCCGATCGACAAGGCGACTTACGTCCCGCCGCAAGCGGAGCTGATGGCAGCCGGCCCGCTTCGCGACGTCGCGGTCGGCAAACCGAACGCGCCCGTCACCGTCATCGAATATGTCTCGCTCACCTGCCCGCATTGCTCGAATTTCCAGAAGCACCTGTTCCCGCGGGTGAAGAAGGAATTCATCGATACCGGCAAGGTCCGCTTTATCGTCAGGGAGTTCCCGATCGGCCACACTTCGGGGACGGCGGCCATCGTCAATCGCTGCGCGCCGGAAGACAAATATTTCTTCCTGCTGAACCAGTTCCTCACCAGGCAGAGCGAATGGGTGAGCCAGGAAGTCCGCCCCGACGCCATTTATTCGGTCGCCAAAGCCAGTGGAATGAGCCGCGAGACGTTTGACAAATGCCTATCGAATCAAACCATTATCGACGGCTTGACGGAGGTGAAGCAGCGGGGGCGGCAATTTGGCGTGATCGGCACGCCGACCTTCTTCATCAATGGCCGCAAGGCGCAAGGAGAGGTCACCTTCGATGAGATCAAGGCCCTGATCGAGCAGGCCCCGCCGCCGCCGCCAACTCCGTCTTGATCGCAGGATTTTGTCATTGCCCGGCTTGACCCGCCTGCGGGCCGAAGCCGAGAAGTCAGCGTAAATGCCACGAAACCCTTCGGCGGGGCGAAGGCCCGGGCAATCTAGTACCCCGAGGTCTCAGTAAATTTGCATAGCGACGTGGTTGCTGGATTCCCGCCTTCGTGGGAATGACAAGCACAACATTTTCGAGGGCAACTGCACGTGAAGATCACTCGTCTTCGCCTTCTCGGCTTCAAATCCTTCGTCGAGCCCACCGAGCTCCTGGTCGAGTCCGGCCTGACCGGCGTGGTCGGCCCCAATGGCTGCGGCAAGTCTAACCTGCTCGAGGCGCTGCGCTGGGCCATGGGCGAGACCTCGTATAAGAGCATGCGGGGCGCGGCCATGGAGGACGTGATCTTCGCGGGCTCCGAGGTCCGTCCGGCGCGCAACAGCGCCGAGGTTACGCTGTTCATCGACAACAGCGAGCGCAAGGCGCCGGCCGAGTTCAACGACAGCGACGCGCTGGAGGTGACGCGGCGGATCGAGCGCGAGGCGGGCTCGGCCTACAAGGTCAACGGCAGGGATGCGCGCGCCCGTGACGTGCGGCTGCTGTTCGAGGACGCGGCCACCGGAGCGCGGTCGCCGGCTCTGGTGCGCCAGGGGCGGATCGGCGAGATCGTCAATTCCGCGCCGCAGGAGCGCCGCCGCGTGCTCGAGGACGCCGCCGGCATCGCCGGCCTGCATAGCCGCAGGCACGAGGCAGAACTCAGGCTCAACGCGACGGAAGCCAATCTGGCGCGCCTCGCCGATCTGATCGGGCAGCTCGCCTCGCAATTGCAGGCGCTCCGGCGCCAGGCCCGCCAGGCGCAGCGCTACCGCGAGATCTCCGGCAAGATCCGCGAGACCGAGGCGCTCCAGCATCATCTGCATTGGGAGGCGGCTTGCGCCCATGTCGAGCAGGAGGAGGCCTCCTTCCAGGAGGCCCTCTCCCAAGTGGCGCAGGAGACCAAGGCCGAGGGCGAGGCGCTTCGCCAGCAGGCGGAAGCCGCCGAGAAGCTCCAGCCTTTGCGTGACGAGGAGGCCGCGCGCGCGGCGGTGCTGCACCGCTTAAGCGTCGAGCGCGATGCGCTGGAGCGCGAGGAGGCCCGCGCCAAAGCGCGCCAGGCCGAGCTCGAGACGCGGTTTGCGCAAGCCTCGCGCGATCTGGCGCGGGAGGAGGAACATATCGCCGAGGCCGAGGGCATGCTGCGCGGGCTTGGCGAGGAGGGAAGGCGTCTGGCGGTGGCAAGCTCGCGCGATCGCGAGGAGCCGCAACTCCGCGACAGCGCGGCACGAGCGAAAGAGACGCTGGAAACGGCCGAGCAGGCCTTGCGTCAGGCGACCACCGCCCTGGCCGAGGCCCGCGCCGAGCGCGGCAGGCTCGATGGCGAAAAGAGCGAGATGGAAATCCGCGGCGCGAGGCTCGAGGCGCAAGCCGGCGAATTCGAGCAGGAGCTTGCCAAGCGCGAGGCCGAGAGCGGGAACGAAGCGAAGCTTAGCGGCCTCAATGCCGCTTTGGCCGAGCTTTCCGCCGCGGTCGAAAGGCTTGAGACCGAGCTTCTCGCGGCCGAGGCCGGCGAGGAAGATGCGCGCGCACAAGAAGGCAAAGCGCGCGCTTTGGCTTCCGCGGCAAAGCTCGCAAGCCAGGAGCTCGAGACCGAGCTTGCCACGTTGATCAAGCTGCTTTCGCCCGTCCATGACTGGTCGCCGATCGTCGAGGAGATCAAGGTCGCGTCCGGCTACGAGCAGGCGCTCGGCGCCGCCCTGGGCGATGATCTCGATGCCGCGAGCGAGGAGACGGCGCCCTCGCATTGGCGGCTGACATCTGCGTCAGGCGACGATCCGAGCCTTCCCGAGGGCGCCTCCCCGCTCAGCCAATTCGTCAAAGGTCCGACCGTTCTTTCGAGGCGGCTCCGGCAGATCGGCGTGGTCGACGCCGCTCAGGGGCGCGATCTGCAAGCGCGGCTCAAGCCCGGGCAGCGGCTCGTTTCGCAAGATGGCGATCTCTGGCGCTGGGATGGCTTCAGCATCATGGCCGGCACGGCGAGCGCGGCCGGAGCGCGGCTCATCGAGCGCAGCCGCCTCGAAGCGCTGAAAGTCGACTCCGACAAGGCGCAAGGCCGTGCCGCCGAAGCCGCGGCCGAGCTCGAAGCGTCGATCGCCAAGGCCGAGGCTTCGGGGCTCAACACCAAAGCTCTGCGCCAGGAAGCCAAGGAGGCGCATGCCGAACTCGACCGGACGCGCGATCAGATCGCCGCCGCCGAGCACGAGGCGCAAGCCACCAGCAAAGAGCTCGGCGCGCTGGCCGAAGCGCTGGCGCGCACGCGCGCCGGACTCGATGAGTCGAGATCGCACGGGATGCGGGTCGCGACGTCGTTGCTTGCGCTCGCCTCGCTTGTGGGCCTGGAGGCGGCACTTGACGCCGCGCAAGCCGACGCCGCCGCAAGCCGTCAAGCCGCGGCTCGGGCCGAGGCGACGCTCGAAGGCTTCGAGCGCGAAGTTCGCTTGCGGCAGGAGCGGATGGAGGCGATCGGCGCGGAAGAGGAGCTTTGGCAGAAGCGCATCGCCAATGCGAGGGAGCAGATCCTCACCCTTCGCGCGCGCGAGGAAGAGACGAGCGCCGATCTTGCCGCGCTTGCCAATCTGCCCGCCGAGATCGAGCAGCGCCGCATGAAGCTGTTTGACGCCATTGCCACAGCCGAGCGCGAGCGGGCCAAGGCCGCCGACGATCTCGCCCTGGCCGAGACGGCGCTCAAGGGGCGCGAGAAGGCCTTGCGCGAGGTACAGGAGCGGCTGGCGGAAGCGCGCGAAGTGCGCGCGCGCAACGAAGCGCGGCTCGAAGCTGCGCGCGAGCGCCGCGGCGAAGCGGCGCGCGCCATCCGCGATCAGCTCGATTGCATGCCTGAGGCTTGCCTTGGGCTCGCGGGGCTGAAGCCGGGCGCCCCCATCCCGCCCTTGGCCGAGGTCGAGGGGCGGCTGCTCAAGCTCAAAGGCGACCGCGAGCGGCTTGGCGGCGTCAATCTCAGGGCCGAAGAGGAAGAGGCCGAGCTTGCCGCGCAGCTCGAGGAAATGGAGCGCGAGAAGGCCGATGTCGAGGAGGCCATCGTGCGGCTCCGGCAAGGCATTTCCAATCTGAACCGCGAGGGGCGCAAGCGCCTGCTCGAAGCCTTCGACACGGTAAACGGGCATTTCGGGCGGCTGTTCAAGACGCTGTTCGGCGGCGGCTCGGCCGAGCTGAAGCTCATCGACTCCGACGATCCGCTCGAATCCGGGTTAGAAATCTTCGCCTGCCCTCCCGGCAAGCGACCGCAGGCGCTGACGCTGCTGTCAGGCGGCGAGAAGGCCTTGACCGCGCTGGCGCTGATCTTCGCCGTGTTCCTCACCAACCCCTCGCCGATCTGCGTGCTCGACGAGGTGGACGCGCCGCTCGACGACGCCAATGTGGAGCGCTTCTGCCGGCTGATGGAGGAGATGGCGAAGGAGACCGATACGCGCTTCCTCATCATCACCCACCACCCGCTCACCATGGCCCGCATGAGCCGGCTGTTCGGCGTCACCATGTCGGAGCGCGGCGTGAGCCAGCTCGTCTCGGTCGATCTCGATACGGCAGAGCGCCTGCGCGACGCGAGCTAGTCCCAAACCTCCTGTCCTAAGCCGTAAATCCAAGGCTTATTGGGCCCCTAGACTTCCTTGACAGGGGCAAATCCCAAACTAAAGTGCGCGCCAAGCTTAAGGACCAGCCGGTCCTAAAGGCCTCTCCCGGAATTGAGCAACGCCAATGGCCGGAGCCGAAAATAAGTCCGGCCGCAAAACGAGCGGCCGTGACGCCGGAACTATTCGGCAGCGGCTCGACAGTCTTGGCGAGCAGCTAGCGGAGGCTCAAGCCCGGCATGCTCCTGCCCCAGGGCCTGAGCCGCAGAGCCAGGGGGCCGCGCTCGGCCAGGCGATGAAGCTCGGCATCGAGCTGGTGGCCGGCGTGGCGGTGGGGGGTTTCATCGGCTGGGCGCTCGACCGGTGGCTCGGGACAGCGCCGTTCCTGATGGTGGTGTTCCTAGGGTTAGGCGCCACCGCCGGGATCATGAACGTGGTGCGGACCGCCAAGCGCATGCAGGCGGAAGCACCATCGGGCAAGGATTTGCCGAGCGCGTTGGACGATGACGACGATTAGGGGCGTTTCGAAGTGATCGAGGCAGCAGACGCCGCGGAAGCGGCAGGGCACGGGGGCGGCAGCGCGGGCAGCCTGCCCAATCCCATGCATCAGTTCGAGATCAAGCGGCTCATCCCCTTCGAGCTGTTCGGCATCGACGCATCGTTCACCAACTCGGCGCTGTTCATGGTGATCGCGGCCTGCGCCATCACCCTCTTCACCATGTATGCCATGCGCGGCCGCGCGCTGGTGCCGTCGCGGCTCCAGTCGGTCGCCGAGATGTCGTACGAGTTCGTGGCCAACATG
>JALHTP010000408.1 GCA_022865725.1 Methyloceanibacter sp.
CGACCTTCGGCACGCGCTCCTGCAGCAGCATCTCCGTCGCCTGGAAGAGCGGCTCGGACAAGAAGCGGCGCTGCATCGGCTGGCCGAGGAGCGCGTAGGCGAGGGAGAGGAAACTCATCCCCTCGTGGTGTGGCATGAACGACCGCACGAGCGCGAGCGCCTCGCCGCTGTGCGGCAGCCGCGAGGGCGTATAGTCGATCGCCTCGTAGAGCCCGTAGCGGCCCTCCGCGCCGAGGTGGACGAGCCGCTCAAGATTCGCGCACGCCTCATGCCGCGCGACCATCAGCGCCATCGCTGTCGCGTAGGGCGCAACGACCAGGTCCTCGGCGAGGCCGCGCCTGAAGCCGAGGCCCGGCACGCCGAAGGCACGGTACTGGTAGTTGAGGTGGGCATCCGTCGTGTTGTAGCCGGACTCGGAGATGCCCCAGGGGACGCCCCGCTGGGCGCCGTACTCGATCTGGCGCCGGACGACGGCCTTATAGGTCCGATCAAGCACGGTTTCGCCGTAGGTCGGCATGACGATCAGCGGCATCAGATACTCGAACATAGAGCCGCCCCAGGAGAGGAGGGCGGGGTCAGCGCCGGAGGTCGTCACCAGGCGACCGAGGGCGAACCAGTGATCCTGCGACAGGTGTCGTTGCGCGATGGCGACGAAGCTGGCGAGCCGCGCCTCTGAGGCCAGCAGGTCGTAGTAGCTTGGGTCGCGCCGCCACTCGGCGACGTTGTAGCCGATGACGAGCAGGTTGCGCGACTGGTCCGCCAGGAAGTCGTAGTCCATGTTGGCCAGTTTGTAGCAGATCTGGCCCAGCCGCTCGATCGCCTCCAACCGGTCAGCCGCGCGGCCGCTCGCCTCACTCACGGCGCGGCGGAGACGGTCCAGCCACTCGCGGGCGGGTCGCGTGTGGTCGGCCATGAGGGCGGCGAGCGCGCCGTCGAGCGCCGGCATGAGCATCTCGCCGAAGTCGGCAGTTTCGCGGAGCGTCGGCCCCTCATCGAGCCGGCGAATCGCATCGCGCAGCGAGTCGGACACCGCAGCTTCGCCGGCCCCGTCACTCCCGACTAGAACGTCGGGCGGAGACGGCAGCTCCGCCCACGGCGCCAAGTAGTCGAGGTCGCCGAGCGCCTCGTCGCACTGCTTCTTGAAGGAGAGGGCCCACCACTCCACCTCGGCGTCGGGCTCGGAGCCCAAGCCGTCGGCGATGCGCCCGGCGGCCGTCGTCACCTGATCGAGGAGCGAGCGGCAGGCGCGCAGGCCGGCGGGAGGGCTGGTGAGCGCGTCGAGCAGCCGGTCGATCTCGTCTAGCATCCCGGCGAGGCCGCCATTCCGGCCGGGCGTGTCGGGCGAGCGCGTCGCCTGGACGGCGTCGGCCAGGAGACCGAGCGTGTCGCGGAGGCCGCCAAGAGCCTGAGGTGGGAGGGCCGGGCTATCAGCCAGCTCGTGGAGGCCTGGCCGCAGCGTGAGCAGATGGCCGGCCAGATTGCCGCTGTCAACAGTGGAGACGTAGAGCGGCACGAGCGGCCGCAGCGTGATCGTGTCGTACCAGTTGTAGAAGTGGCCGCGGATCCGCTCCATCCCCTCCATCGTCTCGAGAGCGCGCGTCGTTCGCTCGATCAGGCGGCGGGCGGAGATGTAGCCGAAGTCGTACGCCGCCAGGTTTGCGAGGAGGGAGAGCCCCATGTTCGTGGGCGAGGTCCGGTGGGCAATCACCTCGATGGGCGTCTCCTGGTAGCTGTCAGGCGGCAGCCAGTTGTCGCCGGGGCCGACGAACGTCTCGAAGAAGCGCCACGTCTTGCGGGCCAGCTTGCGCAGGAAGACCGTTTGCTCGGACGACAGGCTGGGCTCCCGCTGCACGACTGGCCGGCTCACCCACCAGGCAACGGCCGGCGAGGCGATCCAGGCCGCGAGGAGCGGCCCGGCGGGTAGGAGCGCCGTCGGTCGCTCCAGCGAAAGGTAGACGGTCACTGCGAGAGCGACGGTCGGCGCTACCCACATTATTCGGAAGAACTCGGCGAGCCGCGTGCTGGCGCTCCGTCTGGCGTCGCTTGACGTCGTCCACTCCAGAAGCCGCCGCCGCGTGACGAGCATCCGCCACCACGTCTTGAGCGCGGCGTCCAGACTGAAGGCCGCCTCGTAGAGCAGGACCGCCTGGCCGAACGCGCTCGGGGCCATCCGCCTGGCGCCCGACGCGGCGGCCGTCCGGAGGTGCAAGCGGAGCGGCAGGTCCGCCGGCTTGGCGGCGATCTCGACAAGGGACGTCAGCAGCGGGCTGAAAAAGAGGATGCCGGCGACGACGCACGTCCAGAACCAAGCCGGGTTGAGGATTGTCCACCCGAGGAGTAGGAGCAGCACGAGCGCGCCGGGCACGAGACTTCGCCGGAGGTTATCGAGAATCTTCCAGCGCGAGAGCGCCGAGATTGGATTGCGCGCCGGACGGCCGCTGGCATCGGGCGCGCGGGGCAGCAACCACCGGGCGATCTGCCAGTCGCCGCGGATCCAGCGGTGACGGCGGCTCACGTCGGCACTGAAGCGCGTCGGATAGCTCTCGTGGAGCTGAACGTCAGTGACAAGCGCCGACCGTACGTAGCAACCTTCCAGGAGGTCATGGCTGAGGATCAAGTTCTCGGGGAAGCGGCCGCCAAGCGCCCGCTCGAAGGCGTCCACGTCGAAGATGCCCTTGCCGGTGAAAGACCCCTCGCGGAAGACGTCCTGGTAGACGTCGGAGACGGCGCGTGTGTAGGGGTCGATGCCCGGCTCGCCACCGAAGAGGCGGCCGAACCATGAGCGGCTGACGTTCGCCATCGTCGCCGAGAGGCGTGGTTGCAGGATGCCGTAGCCCTCGCAGATGTGCCCCTTAGCCTCGTCGTAGCGCGGCCGGTTGAGCGGGTGGCTGAGCGTGCCGACGAGGAGGCGGGCGGCGTCGCGAGGGAGCTGCGTGTCGCTGTCGAGCGTGATCACGTACTTGACGGTTGGCAGCACCGACCGCTCGCCGACGATCAGCGAGAAGCGGCCGTCCTCGGCGCCGCGCAAGAGGGCGTTGAGGTCGCTCAGCTTCCCGCGCTTGCGTTCGTAGCCCATCCAGACGCGCTCTTGGGGGTTCCAGCGGCGCGGCCGGTGGAAGAGGAAGAAGGCGTCGTCGCGGTCGTCCTGGTACTTGCGGTTGAGCGCCTCGATCCCCTCGCGCGCCAGACGAAGCAACTCCTCGTCCTCCGGCATCACCTCGGCCGGCGCGTCGCGGAAGTCCGTGAGCAGTCCGAAGTGGAGGTTGGAGTCGTGGTTCGCCAGGAAGCGTATCTCCAGCGCCTCCACCAAATCCTCAATGCCCTCTGGGTCGGTGAGCAGCGTAGGCACGACGACGAGCGTGCGCAGGTCGGACGGTATCCCCTGCGAGAAGTCGAGCCGGGGCAGCGTATCGGGCTTGACGAGAAGCGTCGCCAGCCAGTTCACGACCGCGACACCAAGCGAGCTGGCGCAAAGGAGGACGAGCGCGCCGAGTGGCAACAGCCCCCAGCCTCCGGCGCCGGAGGCGACCGCCTGCACCAGCACGCCGAGCGTCACACTCGCGGCGATCAGCCAGATCGAGCCGAGGTAGAGGAGGAGGGGCATGCGGCCCGCCGCTCGCCGGAGCCGCTCGAGGAGCGAGAGACGGACCTGGGCGGCGCGCTCGAAGAGCGGCACGCCCCGGTCGATCAGATAGTAGCCGACGTGAGCCGTCCGGTCCTGGGCGCCGGCCTCCGCCTGTGCGGCCGCGGCCAGGTCTACCGCCTTTTGCGCCACCTCCTGCTCCGAGAGGCCGCCCCGGCGGGCCGCGCGCTCGACGACGTGCCGGTAGCGGTCGCGCGTGGCGAAGTCCATCTGGCTGTAGATGCCGGCCGGGTCGTCGCGGAACGTCTCCTCGACGACGCTCATCGTCTCGACGAACTCGCGCCAGTCGGTAGCGTCGAGGAAGCGTAGACTGCCGATGCTGTTGCTGATCGAAACCTGGCCCTCCGCCTGCTGCTGGCCCTCAAGCTGGATCAGCCGCTCGATCGTCAGGCTCATCTCGGTGAGCCGCTGCTCCAGCCAGGTGAGCGGCATCGCCTGCGTGGGCCCCTGGCCCTGGAGCCGGCGCGCGAGCTCGGCTACGAAGGCGCTGGACATCTGCGGACCGGATCGCGCCATGTCCGCAAGCGTGAGGACCAGGCTCGTCGGCTTCTTCTCCGCCACCTCGATCATCCGGTCGGCCCAGTGGTTCGCCTGGCTGCGCGCGAGTCGGTCGGCGGCGATGCGCGCCGCCACGCGGCGGAGGTTGTTGATCAGCGCCAGGCGCAGCATGATCGGGATCGCCCAGAGCTCGCCCAGCTTCAGCGGCTTGACGGTCTGGTACGCGCGGACGAAGGCGCTCAAGCTACCCGCGTCGACGCGGCCGTCGCCGTGGGAGACGAGCTCGAGCGCGATGTCGTAGACGACAGGGTAGCCGGCCGAGGGGCCGCCAAGCAGGCGGGGGAGCTCCCGACTGTAGGCCTTGGGCAGGTGGCCCCGGGCCGCCCGTACTTGCTCCTCGATGAGATAGAAATTGTCGCGCAGCCACTCGGCGGCTGGAGTGACGCGAAGCTCGCCTTCCCCATCGCCCGCGATAAGGCGGTAGGCATTGAGGAGAACGCACTCGTTCTCACTGAGCTGCGGGAGCAGAAGATCCGGCCCCCGCTTCTCATCAACGACGTGCTTCGCCGCGAGCTCCCTCGCGTGCCCCTTGAGCTGCTCGAGGCTGAGCAGCTCGGCGCGCAGCGGCTGATCATCGCCGCCGCACGGGGGCTCGACCCCGTGCCCGCGGCGGCGGCCCCAGACAGCGCGGATGGCGCTGAGAAAGCTCCTGCTGCCGGTGTTCAAGCCGATCCGTCCTCTCTACCCTTGGCGAACCCCCAATTGCATAATGGCGCACAGTCCAGCCAGCCGCAAGACGCAGCGGCCCTCCGCTGCTTCTTTTCGGCGTCTGGAAGGTGCGGTTGGGGTCGCCCTTCCGGCTCAAGATGGAGCTCGACAGGTGGATCTGGGCGGATGGCCAGCCTCACTTCGGGATGAAGCACGCG
>JALHTP010000409.1 GCA_022865725.1 Methyloceanibacter sp.
CTCGCCTATCCGCCGCTATGCCGATCTCATCGTCCATCGTGCGCTCGTGCGAGCGCTGGGCGCCGGCACCGACGGATTGACCGATGCCGAGATCGGCGAACTGGCCGAGATCGCCCAGGCCATCTCCGACACCGAGCGCCGCGCCATGGCGGCCGAGCGCGAGACGGCCGACCGGCTGATCGCGGCCTATCTTGCCGACCGGATCGGCGCGAAGTTCCACGCGCGCGTCTCGGGCCTCGTCCGCACCGGCCTCTTCGTCAGGCTGATCGAGACCGGCGCCGACGGCTTCGTGCCGGCCTCCTCGATCGGGCACGAATATTTCTTTCACGACGAGGTGCGGCAGGCGCTGGTCGGCGAAGATACAGGTCTTGCCTACCGCCTCGGGGATCCGGTCGAGGTGCGGCTGGTCGAGGCGATCCCGACCGCGGGCGCGCTGCGTTTCGAGATGTTGAGCGAGGGGCGCTCGATCGGAGCAAAACCGCGAGGCGGCAGAGGCCCGCGTGACAAAAGAGGGCCGCAAAGCTACAAGGGCAAGCCGAGCGGGCAAGGTCGCGGCGGCTCCCGCAAACGCGGGCGATGAGGATCGCGTGATGCAGAATAGGACTGGACCTTCGCAGGTCTACCGCTATGAGGGCAGCTCGAAAAGCGGACGCCCGATCTTCGCCTCGCTCTTGAGAGGCGCCGCGCATAAATGCCCGGCCTGCGGCGTGGGCGCCATGTTCCGGCGCTATCTGAAGGTCTCCGATGCCTGCCCGCATTGCGGCGAGGCGCTGCATCATCATCGCGCCGACGACGCACCTGCCTATTTCACCATCGTCATTGTCGGCCACATCGTGGTCAGCCTCGTGCTCGCGGTGGAGATGGCCTACCGGCCGCCGCTCTGGCTGCATGCGGCCCTTTGGCTGCCGCTGACCATGATCCTCACCTTGGTCCTCTTGCCGTCAGTCAAAGGCGCGCTTGTCGGTCTGCAATGGGCGCTTCGCATGCACGGCTTCGATCCCGACGCCAAAGAGGAGATCGTGCCGGGCTTCGATGCCGACCTTGCCCAGGGCTCGCCGCGCCCGCGCCGCCTTGACTTCCAGCCTTGAGCGAGTAGGTTCCCGGCAAACTCCGGTTCAGCCTTATCGAGGACAGAAATGGCCAAGCCCGTCACCCAGAAGATCAAGCTCGTGAGCTCAGCCGGCACGGGCTTTTACTACGTGACCAAGAAGAACCCGCGCAATCACACCGAGAAGCTCGTATTCAAGAAATACGATCCGGTCGTGCGCAAGCACGTCGAATTCAAGGAAGCCAAGATCAAATAGAGCGGAGTTGGAGGGTTAGCCCTCGGCACCGATGATCGGCCTCGATGCGAGGCTGATGGCGAACAGAGTCCGCATGGCCTGCGGGCCGGACCATCAAGCCAAAGACCGGAAGACAGCCATCGGTCATTCGACTTGGTGGCCGGCCGAAACGCGGCGCTAACGAGGAGGCCACTCAACCGCGCTCCGGCCGGCCGAACCCCACGGACCCAGGAGATGCGGCGGACCTGAGCACTCCGTAGGGTTATCACTTACGAGAAGGAAACTGAGTCTCGGGGCGCGCTATAGATCAGCGCGAAATGCCCCCTACCCCTTAGTGCCTCCCCGTCGAATTCGTCGGCGACAGTCAAACCA
>JALHTP010000410.1 GCA_022865725.1 Methyloceanibacter sp.
GGCCCATTACGGCAAGGACATCGCCCTCGGCACGGTGCCGCGCGACGATCCTCTCGTTTACGACATGCTGTGCAAAGCCGACTCGATCGGTGTGTTCCAGGTCGAGAGCCGGGCGCAGATGAACATGCTGCCCAGGCTCAAGCCGCGCACCTTCTACGACCTCGTCATCGAGGTCGCCATCGTACGCCCCGGCCCCATCCAGGGCGACATGGTGCATCCCTATCTTCGCCGCCGCTGCGGCGACGAGCCGGTCGAGTTCCCTTCGCCGCATCCCGACCACGGCCCCGCCGACGAGCTCCGCCAGGTGCTCGGCAAGACCATGGGCGTGCCGCTCTTCCAGGAGCAGGCCATGCGGCTTGCCATGGTGGCGGCGAAGTTCTCCGGGCCTGAGGCGAACGAGCTGCGCCGCGCCATGGCGACCTTCCGCCGCCGCGGCACCATCGACAAGCTGCATGAGAAGATGGTCGGCCGCATGACGGCGCGCGGCTATCCGGCCGAGTTCGCCGAGCGCTGCTTCAACCAGATCAAGGGGTTCGGCGAATATGGCTTTCCCGAGAGCCATGCCGCGAGCTTCGCGCACCTTGTCTATGTCTCGGCCTGGCTCAAATGCCATTACCGTGCCGCCTTCGCCGCCGCGCTGCTCAATTCGCAGCCCATGGGCTTCTATGCGCCGGCGCAGATCGTGCGTTGCGCCCGCGAGCATGGGGTGGAGGCGCGCGAGGCCGACGTCAATCTGAGCCTATGGGACTGCACGCTTGAGCAGATTTATCCCTCCCCCTGGAAGGGGAAGGGTGGCGATGGCTTTCAGCCATCGTCGGGTGGGGGTCTCATTGCAAAGCCGCCGATTGGCGCTGACCCCCTCCCCGGCCCCCCCCCTTACAGGGGGAGAGAGGGAAGCTTTGCGTTGCGTCTCGGCATGCGTCAGATCGACGGACTGCGCGAGGACGATGTGCAGCGCCTCGTCTCCATCCGCGACCACCTCCCCACTAAGACTTACAGCGACGTGCGGGATCTGTGGCGGCGGAGCAGGCTCAGGCGCGCCAGCCTGGAGAAGCTTGCCGCGGCAGATGCGTTCCGCTCACTCGGGCTGGATCGCCGCGCTGGCTTATGGGAGGTGCGCGGTCTGCCGAAGGAGATTCCCCTCCCGCTGTTCGACCACGCCGACACGGCCGAAGCGGGCGCCGAGGAAGAAGTGACGCTCCCCGCGATGCCGCTCTCCGAGCATGTGGTGAACGACTACCGCACGCTGCGGCTTTCCCTCAAAGCCCATCCCATGAGCTTCCTGCGCGCCCGCGTCACCGCGGCTCGCATCGCCTCTTGCGCCGATCTCAAGTCTATGCGCAACGGGGCGCGAGTCAGCGTCGCGGGCGTCGTGCTGGTGCGGCAACGCCCCGGCTCCGCGCAAGGCGTCGTCTTTATGACTATCGAGGACGAGACGGGCGTCGCCAATTCGGTGATTTGGCCCAAAGTGCTGGAGCGGGAGCGGAAGGTGGTGATGGGCGCGCGGCTCGTCGTGGTGCATGGCGTGATCCAGCGCCACGAGGACATCATCCATGTAGTCGCAGCCAAGCTCGACGATCGCAGTCACTGGCTGCGCCTTCTCACCGAAGACGGCGACGCATTGAGCATCGCGCTCGCCAATGCCGACGAGGTGCGCCGCCCAGATCCAGGGTCATGGCGTCCACCCGCCGCGTCCGGCGAGAATACTCGCGAGGGGCCACATCCGCGCTGCCATCCCCGCGACGAGCGCATCATCCCTAAATCCCGCGACTTTCATTAGTGGCTCGAGAGCGGTGGCCAGTCTGGCGAAACCCGCTATGCTGCCCCGCATGATGCGCCGGCAATTCATCGTGCTTGCATTCCTGCTGCTCGCTTTTGGCCTCACCGCGGGCGAGCTTCGCACCCCCGCGCACGCCTTCGAGCAACCTGAAAGCGAGAGCGGCTTTGTCCCGAAGCCGCTCGTCAAGGCGACGCAGCACATGGTCGTCGCCGCGCACCCGCTCGCGGCGGAAGCCGGGCTTGCGATTCTGCGCAAAGGCGGGAGCGCGGTCGATGCCGGCATCGCCACGCAGATGGTGCTCAATCTCGTCGAGCCGCAATCCTCTGGCATCGGCGGCGGCGGTTTCATTCTCTACTGGGATGCCGGCGCGAAGGAGCTCAAAAGCATCGACGGCCGCGAGACCGCGCCTGCTGCCGTCACGCCCGAACTTTTTCTCGATGCAGCGGGAAAGCCAATTCCCCGCCAAGGCGCCATGGCGAGCGGGCTCTCGGTGGGGGTCCCCGGTGCGCTTGCGGCGCTGAAGCTCGCTCACGACAAATACGGTAAGCTCCCTTGGGCTGAGCTGTTCCAGCCGGCCATCGCCCTTGCCCGCGAAGGTTTCCCCATCTCGTCCCGCCTCGCCAAGCTGCTCGCCGAGGCGCCCCCTGAAAGCTTCGCCCCGGAAGCGCGCAGCTATTTCTTCGACGCCCAAGGAAGGCCCTGGCCCTCCGGCTACAAGCTCGCCAATCCTGCGTTCGCCGAAACCTTAGAGGCGATCGCCCGCGAGGGACCAGAGGCCTTCTACGAGGGCGAGATCGCCCGCGACATCGCGAATGCCGTGCAGAACGATCCGCGCCGCGCGGGCAAGCTCCGAATAGAAGATTTGGCAAGCTACCGCGCCGAGGAACGCGAGCCCGTCTGCATCCTCTATCGGACCAATCGGGTCTGCGGCATGGGACCTCCGTCCTCGGGTGGCGTCGCCGTGGCCCAGACGCTTGTCCTCATCGAGCCCTTCGATCTTGGCCCCGCGCCGCTTGGCGCGCGGCCAGCCCATCTCGTCATCGAGGCCGAGCGGCTCGCTCTTGCCGACCGCGCGCGCTACCTCGCCGATTCCGATTTCGTCCCGGTCCCCCTCGCGGGGCTGCTCGACCCGAGCTATCTCGCCCTGCGCCGCGCGATGATCGATCCCGACCGCGCTCTGCCGCATGTGGCTGCCGGCTCTCCGCCGAACGTAAAGCAAGGCGCGTTCGGCCTCGATCGCTCGGTTGAGAGAGGCGGCACGAGCCAGATCTCCATCGTTGACGACGCAGGCAACGCCTTTTCCATGACCACGAGCATCGAATCTGGCTTCGGCGCGCGGACCATGGTGCGCGGCTTCCTGCTCAACAATCAGCTCACCGACTTCTCCTTCGAGCCTGTCGACGAAGAGGGCCGTCCCGTCGCCAATCGCGTCGAGCCGGGCAAACGCCCGCGCAGCGCCATGGACCCGACCATGGTGTTCGGGGAAAGCGGCGGCCTGCGCTTTGTGCTCGGCAGCCCCGGAGGCCCGGCGATCATTCTCTTCAACGTCAAGACCATCGTCGCGCTCATCGATTGGGGGCTCGACCCCGCGCAAGCGGCCGCGCTCGTCAATTTCGGCGGCACCGAGAAAGCCGCGCTGCTCGAGCCCGGCGCCGCATGGGACCCGCTCGCCGCCGCGCTCGACGCCATGGGCCATGACGTCCGCCGCGTCCCCTTGACCAGCGGCGAGCACATCATCGCGGTGACGCCCGAGGGGCTCGAAGGCGGCGCCGATCCGCGCCGCGAAGGCATGGCGCTGGGGGATTGAGCATGCCCCAATCGATCGCAATCCGCGGGGCGGGCGTGGTGGGCCTGTGGCAGGCGCTTCTCCTGGCCCGGCGCGGTCACGCCGTCACGCTTTGTGAGCGCTCGCCGCAACCCTTCGCCGAAGCTTGCAGCCTTTATGCCGGGGCCATGCTCGCGCCCCGTTGCGAGGAGGAGAGCGCGGAAAGCGTCATCCGCGAGCTCGGCAGGCGCGGGGTCGCGCTGTGGCGTGAGATCTATCCGGGCACGAGAGCCAACGGCACGCTCGTGGTGGCGCTGCATCGCGACCGCACCGAGCTCGACCGCTTCGCCCGCATGACGGGAGGGCACCAGCATCTCTCGCCTGCGGAACTTGCCGCAATCGAGCCGGTCCTTTCCGATCGTTTCGCTGGTGCGCTGCTTTACGAAGAGGAAGCCCATCTCGCGCCCGAGCCCGCCTTGCGCTTCCTGCTCGATGCGGTCATCGCGGAAGGCGTGGCTTTACGTCTCGGCGA
>JALHTP010000045.1 GCA_022865725.1 Methyloceanibacter sp.
ATCTATCTCAACTTCGCCAAGGACTGGCGGAGCGATTTCACCATCAGCGTGGCGCGCAAGGATATGAGCGCCTTCACCACCGCCGGCATCGACCTCAAAGGCCTCGCCGAAAGCGCTTGCGGGTGCGGGGATGGGTGGAATGGCGGAACGGCCCGCTGATCGAAGCAAGCCATCCCGAGCAGATCGAAGTGCTGCCTGACGCTCGGGGTCCTGGGGAGACGAAGCCTGAGCCTCCGTCGCCACGCTCAATCGCGCTTTAGCGCGAAGGGCATCCACACTCTCTTGTCATTGCCCGGCGTGACCGGGCAATCCAGTAAGCGCTGAGCGACGTTGGCTCGAGATGCGGGGGTTACGGGATTCCCGCCTTCGCGGGAATGACGACGCGGATATTCCTCTCGACGCTGACGATCTGAAAAACGATCGCGCATTCGGGTTTCGCCTGCGGCGGCCCGCCACGCGGCCATTTGTCTTGCACTGCAACATAGATTTGTCACTGCACTGCACTATTAACGGTGCAATGCAGCACGGACTGATTCCGTGCGGAAGCCAAAAGGAGACCAATCATGGTCCGGTTCTCACTCTTCAAGTTTCTCCTGAGCCCCGCCGCGCTAGGCGCGTCGCTTGCGCTCGCTGTTGCCATCACGCCGGCTCTGGCTGACGATCCGACCACCAATTTCGGCCCCGTCGGACCGAGCGAGCCCATCCTTGCCAGCATTGGCGGGCAGCGCGTCATCGCCTTTTTCGTGCCCGAGCGCGGCGCTTGCGCGGTGAACGCGATCATCTGGAAGGACGCTGGGGCCGATGCGCCTTATGCATCCTCTCGGGTCAGGCTGAGTCTGCGCCCGGGTGAGATGGTTGAGTTCGACCACGGCGCACGCCAGTCGATGAACCTGCTCTGCGGTGCCGACGCCTCGACCCTTGCGGTCGTGGCGCCGCCCGAGCTGATCCTGACCGGCGCGACCGAAAAGAACTAGCTGTCGGTTTCTCCTTGCCGGTTCCGGCAAGTCAACGACTGCAACGCCCTCCCTTCGCGGGAGGGCGTTTTTTTAGTTGATGGATCGCGGAGCGAAAGTTCGCTAATTGTTCTCAAGTGAATAGCGGTAACGTTTCTGATTCGCCAGTGGCGCCCTGGGCAAAGGCGGCGCTCACTTCGACCAATGAAGTTCTCCGATTCGTTCTTGGACGAGATCCGCGCGCGGCTGCCCGTGTCTCAGGTGGTCTCGCGCCGCGTGCCGCTGAAGCGCGCCGGCCGCGAATGGAAGGGACTGTCGCCCTTCAACAAGGAGAAGACGCCTTCTTTCACCGTCAACGACCAGAAGGGCTTCTATCACTGCTTCTCCTCCGGGAAGCACGGCGACGTCTTCACCTTCCTCATGGAGACGGAAGGGCTCTCCTTCCCGGAAGCCGTGGAGAGACTCGCGGGCGACGCGGGGCTCGATCTGCCGAAGCCGGACCCGCAATTCGAGCGCACGGCCAAGGAGTGGCTCGGCCTGTACGATGCGCTGGAGGCTGCGGCGCACGGCTTCGAGGAGGGGCTCTTAGCCCGCGATGGGCGCGAGGCGCTTGACTACGCCGAGCGGCGCGGGCTCACCCGCGAGACGCTGAAGGAGTTCCGCATCGGTTTTGCGCCCAACGCGAAGGACGCGCTGAAGACCGGGCTGCTGAAGCAAGGCTTCACCGAGGCGCAACTCCTGGAAGCGGGACTTCTCGTCAAGCCCGATGACGGAAGGCCGACCTACGATCGCTTCCGCAACCGGCTCACCATCCCCATTCTCGACGCCAAGTCGCGCATCATCGCTTTCGGCGCTCGCACGCTCGAGGCCGATGCCGAGCCCAAATATCTGAACTCGCCCGAGACCAAGCTCTTCGACAAGGGCTCGACCGTGTTCAATTTAGCCCGCGCCCGCAAAGCCGCCTTCGAGAAGAGCGAACTCGTCGTGGTGGAAGGCTATATGGATGTGATCGCGCTCTATCAGGCGGGGTTCACCCATGCTGTGGCCACGCTCGGCACGGCCTTCACCGAGCGCCAGATGGAGCTCTTGTGGCAGCTCGCGGACGAGCCCATCGTCTGCTTCGACGGCGACAGGGCTGGCGAAGCGGCGGCCGCGCGCGCCATCGACCGCATGCTGCCCAATTTGCGCGAAGGCCGCTCCTTCCGCTTCGCCTTCCTTCCGCAAGGCTCGGACCCTGACGATCTCGTGCGCTCGAAAGGGGCATCCGCCTTCGCCGAGTACCTTGCGAGCGCGCGCCCGCTGATCGACGTTCTCTGGCAGAGGGAGCTGAAAGCGCACGCCATCGACACGCCCGAGCGCCGCGCCGCCTTCGAGGAGCGGCTGGAGCAGCTGCTTGCCGAGATCGGCAATGCGCGGGTCAAGGATCACTATCGGCGGGAGGTGAAGAACCGGCTGTTCACTCTGTGGCGCGAGAAGGGGACGCAGCGCGGCAAGCTTCCGGCTAATCTGGGGGCTCGCCCCGCCGGCAGAAGCGGGCCGCCGCCGATCTCCTCACCCTACGGCTTTACCACCGTCCTTACGCTCGCCCTCGTCAATCATCCCTGGCTGCTCGATCGCTTCGCCGAAGAGCTCTCAAGCCTCGAAATCAGGGACAAGAAGCTCGCCGCGCTGCTGCAATCGGTGATCCGCATCATCTTCGACGACACCAGCGTGACGCGCGAGCGTCTTGTGGAGCGACTCGGCGCGGACAGTCACGGCAAGCTCTTCGCCGCGCTCTGGCGGGATAGCGCCTTCAAGCGCGTCGCGTTTCTTCAGCCGGAGAGCCCCGAGGCCGAGGTCGAGCAGCAATTCGCCGATCTTATCTACCGCTTCCGCGCGCTGCCGAGCCTGACGCGGGAGCTTCAGGAAGGCGCCGATCAGCTCGCCGATGTGACGGAAGCCGAATTCGAGCGCTTCGCCGTGCTCCAGCAGCAGGTGGCAAGCGTCGGAAGCGAGCATGCGGCCGACGATGCCGGCGACCGCGACGCGACCAAGCGCTTCCAGGAGACGGTGGCGCGGCTCAAAGGCGAGAATGTGGGGGCCCAGAAGGGCCGCCGCTCCGAGAAGCAGGGCTAGAGGCGGCCTTATTCTTGCATCCTTCAGACGGTATTGACCGGTTCAGGAGCAAGAAAAACCGCGAGCGGACGGCTTCCCGGCCTTGACAGCCATGGCGCCCCTCGCCAACTCATGCTCAAGACGTGCAGCCATCTTTGGGTTTTTGCGGCGCCTGCGCCGTTTTGAGACCGGGTTTGAGGGCTGAGGTCAGACCCCCGCGAGATTTGAGCAGGCTCCAGATGAAAGCGATATGGAGCTAACTTCGCGGAAGTAACGGCACGTTTGTAGTTCTCTGTCTCGGCCTTTGGCCCGTGTTCTTTAAGGGAGAGTGACAGTCGAGCCAAGTCTGGCGCCAGTAGAGAAAAAATGGGCGGCAAGGCTTGGGACGGGGTCATGCTTAATTGACGATTAACGGAGCACCCGTTAATCGCTACTAAGAATTTGCGCAAGGGTGGAGCGCTTCTATTCACGGGCGCTCCTCGGCCTCTCGGCGCGGGCGCGTCTCTAACAACGAAATCTGCGCTGCGGAGCAAAATGCATGGCAACCAAGGCCGCTGAAGCCGAAGATCAAGAAGCACCGCAAGCCGAGCCGCATGACGGCCCCGTGCTCGATATGTCTGACGCTGCAGTCAAGAAACTGATTAAGACCGCGAAGGCGCGCGGCTTTGTGACCTATGATGAGCTGAACGAGGTGCTTCCCTCTGAGGAGGTTTCCTCCGAGCAGATCGAGGACACGATGTCGATGCTCTCCGACATGGGCATCAACGTGATCGACACCGACGAGGCCGAGGAGGCCCCCGCAGCCGGCGAGGAGGGCGCGGCCGAGGCGCCGCGCGCCGTGGTCGCGGCGACGCCCGTGGCCAGGGCCGAGACCGCCGCCAAGGAGCCCGTCGAGCGCACCGACGATCCGGTACGCATGTATCTGCGCGAGATGGGCACGGTCGAGCTACTTTCGCGCGAGGGCGAGATCGCCATCGCCAAGCGCATCGAGGCCGGCCGCGAGGCCATGATTGCAGGGCTTTGCGAAAGCCCGCTCACCTTCCAAGCCATCATCATCTGGCGCGACGAGCTGAACGAAGGCAAGATTCTGCTGCGCGACATCATCGATCTCGAAGCCACCTATCAGGGCCCTGACGCGAAGCCCGCTCCCTCGCAGCCGCTGCCCGGCGAAGCGGGCGCCAATGGCGACGCCACCGCGGTGAACGGCCAGGCCCAGCCGCAAGCCGGCGCGCCCCGTCCCGGCGCCGCCGCCCCCGCCGGCGACGACGAGGAGGAGCCACGGCCGGAGGAATTCGAGGAGGACGACGACGACCTCGAGAACTCGCTCTCGCTTGCCGCTATGGAGGCCGAGCTCAAGCCCAAGGTGCTCGAGACCTTCGACCTCGTCGCCACCAACTACAAGAAGCTCCGCAAGCTGCAAGACCAGGTAGTCGAGCGCGCGCTGAAGAACGATCAGCTCTCCTCAGGCCAGGAGAAGCGCTACAAGGTCCTCAAAGACGAGATCGTCGCCGAGATCAAATCGCTCTCGCTCAACAACAACCGCATCGAGAGCCTGGTCGAGACGCTTTACGACATCAACAAGAAGCTGATCGGCTATGAGGGGCGCATGCTCCGGCTCGCCGAGAGCTATGGCGTCAAGCGCGAGGACTTCATCGACGAATATCAGGGCGCCGAGCTCGACCCCAATTGGCTCAGGCGCGTCGGCCGC
>JALHTP010000411.1 GCA_022865725.1 Methyloceanibacter sp.
TCAGGAGACATCAGCCGGCAGCCGGCTCGTGCGGACGATCGGCATCGTCAGAGCGCGAGTAAAGATCGGATTGCAGAACCTCGCCTACAACATCCGCCGCCTCGTGACGCTGGAGCGGATGGCCGCCGCATGAGGCTGGAGGTGAGCCCGCGACGTCCCGCGAGCGGCACCGGACGAACAAGGGCCGGCCGCGCAGGCAGGACTTCACGCGTCAAACAGGTCCGAAAGCCGGGCCGGCGACGAATCACGCCGCAGAAACCTCATTGTTCGAGGTGCCCTTAATGTGACAATGCCAGCACTGCGACCAACAAAATAGTGAAGATCAAATAGGACGCACCGCCCGCGCCAGGCTCAAGAAATGCTCTTCGACGCGGATAGACATTGCCTCCACGCGCATGGTCGCGACCGGCACGAGAACGCGGAATTGAGCTCCGCCCCTCTCGGTGCGCTCCACGGAAATTTGCCGCAGCGGCAGATGCGTCCCCGTCAAGGCGAAGGCAGCCTTGTAGACCGCCTCCTTGATGGACAGACGCTGAACCGTCTCGATACTGGGGCCATTGGACAGTGAGCCGTCGAGCTCGGCAGGAGACATGATCCTCTCTGCCAGCAGCTCTTCACCAATAGTGTCGGTTGTGACCGCCTCTATGTCCACCCCGATTCCAAAACCTTGCTCAGCACTCGCGAGCGCGACCGCAAGCGTCTGCGTGTGGCTGATGCTGATCTTGGCGCCGCCTCCAACCTGCGGTGCGCCGCTCGAACCCGCCAATGTCGGGCTGCCGGCTCCCGGCATGCCGGCGCGCGCGAGCCTCGATGCATGCCGGCCTCCCACAAACTCGACCAGGCGTGCGCCTTTCATCGACCGGCAAAGCGCTTGCTCGTCGCGGTGCAGCGACCGCAACAGGGCGGCAGGCTCGATCGAACGCGCCACTGTCAGATGCACGCCGACGCATGTTCCGAACCGCTCCTCGAGACGGAACGCCAGCGGATAGAAATCCTGGCCGGCGGGAGTGAGGAGAGCGGCTTCTTGCCCCTTAGCCATGGCGATGAGCCGCATCCCTGGATTGCTCGATCAGCCGCGCCATGCCCGCCGCCGCATAGTCCCAATCATGTCCACCTTCATGGCAAGCAAACTCGAATTCGGCTCCGGCCGCATCAAGCAGCTCGCTCATCTTCTGGCTCGCTTCCAACGCGCGAGGATAGTCGTGCCTACCGACCTCGAAATAGAATTTCGGGAGGGGGGCATGACCTTTGAGCTCTCCAATCATCGCCGCCGGATCGTATTCGGCGCGAACCTGACTGCCGGGTGGGCCCCAGACGCGGTCGTGCTCAGCCTCGGTGGGCATCATGAGATCGTCCGATCGAACCGCCTGATACGGGTCGCCCACGCGGTTTCCCGCCAGGAACGCCCCGGCCACGGCAAAGGCCGAAGCGAACATATTGGCGTGCCTCAGCGCCAAGAAGAAGGCCGACGCTCCGCCCATGGAGAACCCGCCGATGGAGACGGGTCCGTTAGCTCTATATCGCGTCCGCACCGAGGGAATGAGCTCGCGGACCAGATATTGCTCGTAGTTCCGCCCCGAGTGGTCGTCGATAAACCAATTGCGTCCGCATTCCGGGAGGACGACGACGAAGTCTCGGGCAAGCTGCGCCATGAGGTCCGGCGCATGCTTCGCCCAAGAAGTCCGTTTGCCTCCAAAAGGATGCAGCATGACGAAGACGGGGCGCTCCGGCATCTCCGGAGATGGCAGAATATAAGCGACCTTGCTCCGGCCCAGGATTTGCGAGTCGTGTGCGAAATCGTGGCCGGCGTTAAGTTCGAGCGTCAGCATCACCGCTCTCTTTGGTACGCCGCCGACAGGATCTGCGCGAGCGCGTCATAGTCGATCTTGCCGCGCTCGTTGCGCGGCAAGGCATCGATCGCAAAAATCCTCTCCGGAAGCATGAACAAAGGCAATTGGTCTTCCACCAATCGCTTGAAATCGTCTCCGTTCTCGGAAGCGCCCATGCCGGCGATGGCCGCCACGATGAAAGGATCGGCACCGTCGCACCTGATAAGCGTGCAGGCGATCTCGGCGTTCGCGAGGTGCTTCTGCAAAGTGGACTCGATTTCATCGAGCTGGATGCGGCGCCCCTGCACCTTGACTTGCCGGTCGCGGCGCCCAAGGAAAATCAGATCGCCGTTCTGGCTGCCACGGACGAAATCGCCGGTGCGATAGAACGTGGTGCCGCGTTCGTCTCGGTGCATGGCGCGGGCGGTGGCTTCTTCGCGGTTGAAATAGCCGGTCATGAGTGAGTCTCCCGCCACCAGCAGCTCTCCGACCTCTGCGCCGGAGCGAGGCGCATCCCAGAGGAACGACAGCTGCGTATAGGGGCAGGCTTTGCCGATAGGGATGGCATCCTCGCCGAAAATGTCGCCGTCGGTAATCGGGTGAAAGCAGCAGACATTGGTTTCCGTCGGCCCGTACCAATTATGCAGCGCGATGTCTGGGACATAGGGTCGGAGGTGGCGGAGCGCCTGATGGTTGATCGGCTCTCCGGCGAAGACCAGATGCCGGAGCGAGCTTCTCTTGAGCTCGGCCCAGCCCAATTCGTGCGATTTGATTTCCCGAAGCACGAGGCTGGGCACGCAGTAAAGCACCGTCGCTTTGGCCTTCGCCACCGCGCGACAGAGCGTGACGGGCGAGATCATCGCGCTTTCATGGATGGGCGCAAGCTGCGCTCCGGCCTTCACGGCGCCGAACACATCGAAGATCGAAAGATCGAACGAGACCGACGCCATTTGAGCGATGATGTCGTCGTTGCCGACTCCAAGCTCGCCGACCGCCCATTCCACGAAGGCGGTGGCGCTTCGATGCGTATGGACCACGCCCTTTGGCTCGCCCGTCGAGCCGGACGTGTAGAGGATATAGGCCGGACTCGAAGGATCGAGGCTTTCGGGCCTCGCCGGCAGTCCGCTCGATCCGTTTGCGGGCGCGGGGGCACGCCCGCCGCGGAGAGCGACGACCAGCTCACCCGAGATCTTCTCGTTCAATGTCTCAGGGGAGGGGCCCCCGAGCAGCCTTGCGAGGTTGCGCTCGGTGGTGATGAGCGTCGAGGCCGCGCAATCGCCGATGATCTTCCGTCCACGTTCCGCCGGGATCGTGTAGTCGATCGGGACGTAGCAAGCATTGAGCAAGACCGTTCCGTAGATGCTCGCATAGAGGGAGAACGACTTCGGCGCCGCGATGCACACCCTGTCGCCCGCTTCGATGCCTGAGCGGCGGAGCAAGGCGGCGATGCGCAGGCTCTCGTTGAGATAGTCGTTATAGCTGTAGGTTCGGGTCGCGTCGGCAATGGCGGGGCGTCCGCCCCACAGGCTCGCAGCGTCATAGAGATATGTCGCGAGATGCCGGCCGCTCATGTTGGGAGTCCGAGCGACGCCGCCAAGATGACCTTCTGCAGGTCAGAAGTCCCCGAATAGATGAGGCTGCCGAGAATGTCGATGAGCTCATCGCAATTCCCGCCTTCCGCCTCCAAGCCTTTGCCACCAAGGACGCGGAACGCATTCAGCTGGCACTCCAACGCCCCTTCCGAGGCGCAGAGCTTGACGAGGCTCGCATCGGCCTCCGAGGCAATGCCGAGCGCAAGCCGCGTCGTCGCATAGTCCAGCATAAATTTTGCCGTCGCATAGCGAAGCAGCATCTCGACGATGCGGCCGCTGACATATTGGTTGCTCGCGATTGGCACGCCGAACTGTTGCCGGGTCTTGGCGTAGTCGGATGAGCGCGTCAGCGCCCGCTTCATGGAGCCGACGAGAAAGGCTGAGAGCAGGATCCGCTCCTGGATCATCGCGTGCTTGAACACTTGCGCGCCGCCACTGGGACGCCCGATGAGACTAACCCTGTCGATGCGGACCTCGCTCAAACTCAGTGTTGCAAGCGAGGCCCCGCGAAGGCCTTGCAGCGCCATCTCGGCGACCGTCACCCCCGGAGCGGATCGCTCGACAAGGAAACAGGCGACGCCTCTTGAGTGGAGGCGAACATCCTTGGTGGCGAACACTAAAAAGATGTCGGCCTGCGCGCCATTGGAGATGTAGGTCTTTTCGCCTTGCAGCACATAGCCGGTCTCGGTCTCCGCGTAGCTCGTCTTCAGCGCCATGACGTCGGAGCCTGCTCCCGCTTCGGTCGCGGCAAGCGCACCGATGACGGAGCCCGCCTGCAGCTGGGGCAAGATCGATCTGGCGCCGTCAGGGTCGGCAAATTTGCTGATACAACTGGCGACGGCGAAACAATGGGCGCCGAAGGCGAGAAGCAGCCCTCCATTGGGGCAGCCTTCGCCGAGCCCGATCAAGGCATCGGTCGTGGCGCGTGCGTCGCCCACCTCGCCGGCGAGCACTGGCCGAAGTGCGTCCCACTGTGCGATCGCCCGGAAAAAGCGATGGTCGGCGACCGAAAATGCGCCCGCCAGCTCCGCGCCTAGTCTCTTGCCGTGCAAGTGAATCGGCGATTCGGCGAGAATTTCATCGAGATCAGGCGCTGACATTCGGGGGATCGGCCTCTGTTATCTCGGCATTCCGCCCGAACGTGCTGGCCAGGCTCGCTTCGATCATCCGCTCGTCGGGTGTGTCGTCCGGCAATTCGCCGCGTCGCGCTTGCTCGTAAGCCGCGAGATCGAAGAGTCCATGTCCGCTGACATTCATCAGAATGCAGCTCCCCGATTTTGTCTTGGAGTCGGCGGCAATCTGGAGGCCCGCAGCGATGGCATAGGCGGATTCAGGCGCCGGGATGATGCCCTCGGTTTCGGCGAAGAGCGCTCCCGCTTGCAGCGCTTCGACTTGCCCGAGCGCGCGCGCCGTGAAGCCGCCGCTTGCATAGAGCGAGCTCAAAAAGGCCGACGTCCCATGATAGCGCAAGCCGCCCGCATGAATCGGCGGGGCGAGATAGGAGCTGCCGAGCGTGTACATCCGCGTCACGGGCGTCGTGCCGGAAAAATCGTTGATGTCGAACAGATAGGCGCCCCTGGTCATCTTCGGGCAGGCGAGAGGCTCGGCGGCGACCAGCTGAACGTCCCGGCCGCGCTCGCGGGCCGCGCGCAGGAAGGGCATGCCGACGCCCGCGAAATTGCTGCCGGCCCCCATGCAGGCGACGACATAGTCTGGAAAGTCGTCCAGCGCGGCCATCTGCTTGACGGCCTCGTTGCCGATCACCGTCTGGTGCAAGAGGACGCAATTCTCGCCGCTCCCCACCGCAAACCGGGCGGTGTCGCTTTGCTGGCGCGCGAGCTCGATCGCCTCGCCGGTGGCGACCGCAAGCGATCCGATGCGGCTCGGGTCCTTGTTCAGCGCCTCACGTCCGGCGCGCGTCAGCGTGCTCGGACTCTCATGGATCTCGCCGCCGAACAGCTCGACGATGGTGCGGCGCTGCGGCTTTTGCCGATAGCTGATCCCGACCATAAAGACGATGCATTCGAGGCCGAACCGCCGACAGGCATAAGCGAGCGCCGTGCCCCATTGGCCGGCGCCCGTGCCGGTGATCAGGCGCTTAACGCCGGCCTTCTGATAGTAATAGGCCTGAGCGAGAGCGGTGTTGAGCTTGTGGCTGCCGGAGACATTCGCGCCCTCGAACTTATAATAAAGGCGCGCTGAGGTGCCGATGCGCTGCTCCAGAGTTTTGGCGCGCCGAAGTATCGTGGGTCGATAATTCGCGTAGAGATCGCGAACCGGCCCCGGAATGGCGATGTCGGGGCGCGTCGTGTCGTTCGACTGTTTCATCAGCGACA
>JALHTP010000412.1 GCA_022865725.1 Methyloceanibacter sp.
CGTGTTGCAGAAACTCTTGCGCAAAGTGCGCAAGGGCACCGAGCTCGTTTACATCCCCGGCAACCACGACGAGGCCATGCGGGACTATTGCGGCTCGCAATTCGGCGGCGTCGCCATCGAGCGCCAGACGATTCACGTCGGCGCCGACGGCAGGCGCTATCTCATCATGCATGGCGACGAGTTCGACGTGGTCGTCCGCTACGCCAAGTGGCTCGCCTTCTTAGGGGACTGGAGCTACACGATGGCGCTCTGGTTCAACATGCATCTCAACGTGGTGCGCCGCTGGTTCGGCATGCCCTATTGGTCGCTGTCGGCCTATCTCAAGCAGAAGGTCAAGCGCGCGGTGAACTATATCGGCGAGTTCGAGACGGCGCTGGCGCAGGAAGCGCGCCGCCACGGCGCGCAAGGCGTGATCTGCGGCCATATTCATCATGCCGCCATGCGCCAGGTCGGCGACGTCATCTATATCAATACCGGCGATTGGGTCGAAAGCTGCACGGCCGTCGCCGAGACCGAGGAGGGGATTTTTGAGATCATCCGCTGGACGCACCCGCTCCAGGGTATGAGTAAGCCCGAACCGCTTGTCGAGGAGCTCGAGGCTGCCGCCTGATGCGGGTGCTCGTCGCAACCGATGCCTGGCACCCCCAGGTGAATGGGGTGGTGCGCACCTATGAGCGGCTCGCGCTGGAAGCGCCCAAGCTCGGCTTCGAAGTCAGCTTTCTTGCGCCGCCGATGTTCCGCACGCTGCCCTGTCCGACCTACCCCGAGATCAGACTGGCGCTTGCATACCCGAGGGCGATCGCAAGGCATATCGACGATATCCGTCCTGATTTCATCCATATCGCCACGGAGGGACCGATCGGGCTCATGACGAGGCGCTATTGCCGCAAGACGCGGTGGCCGTTCACCACGAGCTATCACACCCGCTTTCCCGAATATGTCGCCGCCCGCCTGCCCGTGCCCGAGGACTGGTGCTACGGCCTCCAGCGGCGCTTCCACAACGCTTCCGCCGGGACCTTCGTCGCCACGCCGTCGGTGGCGGCCGATCTTGAGGCGCGCGGCTTCGAGCGCCTGATGCCGTGGTCGCGCGGCGTCGATATCGAGCTGTTCAGGCCGCGGAAGGTGCGCCTGTTCGGCAAGGCGCCCGTCTTTCTCTATGTCGGCCGCATCGCGGTCGAGAAGAACATCAAGGCCTTTCTCGATCTCGATCTTCCCGGCCGCAAGGTGCTGGTCGGCAGCGGCCCGCAAGCGCGAGAGCTCGAGCGGCGATACCCCGATGCCCTGTTCACCGGGCCGAAGCACGGTGAGGATCTGGCGCAGGCCTACGCTTCGGCCGACGTGTTCGTGTTCCCGAGCCTGACCGATACCTTCGGCCTCGTGCTGCTCGAAGCGCTCGCCAGCGGCGTTCCGGTCGCCGCCTATCCCGTGAGCGGGCCGAAGGACGTGCTGACGGACCCGGAAGCGGGGGTGTTGAGCTTGGACCTGAAGGAAGCGGCGCTTCGAGCGCTCCACCTGCGGAAGGAAGCCGCAAGGGCGCATGCGCTTCGCTACAGTTGGGAGAACTCGGCGCGCCAGTTCATCGAGAACATGATGGCCGCCCATAATCTGGGCCTGCCCCAGAAGCGCGCACGCTTTCGGCGCTGGCGGGGAAAACGCAGCGCGCAAAAGAAAACGGCCCGGTCGGGGGGGGGACCGGGCCGTCTCATTTTCATGCATCAGTTTGGGGAACGCTTTGGGGGACATCGCGTCCTCCCAGAAATGGTTAGCGACCTAACGCGTTTCAAGAGGGCGATTCAAAATCTTCGCGCTCATTCGCTAACGCTCTGAAATATTTGGCTAAAATCTTCTAGCCGAACAGCGCCGCGCGCTCGGCCGCTTGGAGTTCGGCAAGCGTCAGAGGCTCCGGCCGCTCGAAAGCCGCGCGGCCGCTCTCGGACGGCGGGGGCGCCATGCCGGCACGCCCTTTCTCGCTTTCATTGAGAGAGTCCGTCGCGATGGCGACCGAGGCTTGCACCCTCCCGTCGCGGCCCTTCAGCATGCGATCGACATCGTCTTGCTTCAGGCCCTCGCCTCTC
>JALHTP010000413.1 GCA_022865725.1 Methyloceanibacter sp.
ATGTCAGCGATGCTCGGCAACGTTCCCTTCGCCGCGGGCTTCGGCAACGGGCTGTACGTCCCCGCCGCCTTCCTGCTCGCCACGATCGTGCTCACCATCTTCTCCGTGGGCTTTGCGGCTATGGCGCAGAAGGTGTCGAGCGTCGGCGGCTTTTACTCCTACATCAGCCTCGGGCTCGGACGCGACATGGGCATGGCGGCGGGCATGGCGTCGTTCGTCTCCTATAGCGTCTTCGAGGCATCGCTATGCGGTCTCTTCGCCTACTTTGGCAACGCATGGATCCAGACCCATCTTGGCATCAATGTGTCCTGGATCTGGCTTGCGGTGTTCATGATCGTGCTGACCTCGATCCTGAGCTACCGGGACGTGCAGCTCTCGGTCAAGATCCTCGGTGTTGCGCTTATTCTCGAGGTGATCATCCTGGCGATTTTCGACGCCGGCGCGATTCTGTCGAGCACGTCGAAGTTCAATGTCGAGGCCCTCAACATCCTCAACGTCAACACACCAGTTGCCGCGCAGACGGTGGGGGATGTGGACATCGCGGCCGGAGCGGCGGCGGTCGGCATCTTCATGGCCTTCTGGTCTTGGGTCGGCTTCGAGATGGCGCCCAACTACGCCGAGGAATCGCGCGATCCCAAGCGCGTCATTCCGCGTTCACTCTATTACTCGGTCATCGGGCTCGGGCTGTTCTACATCTTCACGAGCTGGTGCGCGATCTCCTCCTACCCGACCGAGGGCGACATGCTCGTCAAGGCCGTGAAGGACTCGGGCAATTTCTTCCTGGCGCCGATGGAGCAAAACGTCGGCCATTGGGCGCAAGAGCTGATGAGCCTTCTGATCCTAACGAGTTCCTTTGCCTGCGGCATGGCATTCCACAACACGGCAGCGCGTTATGCCTACTCGCTCGGTCGCGAGGGTGTGTTCCTGCGCATTCTAGGCAAGACTCACCCCCAGTTCAAAAGCCCGCACATCGCCTCCACGGCGCAGTCGGTGCTGGCGCTTATCTGGGTTGGACTCTTCGCCTACTTCCTGGGAACTGACGATCCCAACGCTCAGGCCTACGTCGCCATCTACACGATGCTCGCCATTCTCGGCACCATGCTGCTGCTCATTCTGCAGGCCATCGTGTCGATCGCGATCATCGTCTACTTCCGCAAAAACCACCCGGGCGAAGTCGGAGTCATTCCCGGCCTGATTGCTCCGTTGATCGCATTTGTCGCCCAGGTCTACCTCGTATACCTCCTGGTCGTTAATCTGGCGACGTTCGGCGGCAGCGGCAGCTTCGGCAGCAACATTCCCTATATTGCGCTCGCCATCGTCATCTGGGGCTTCGTCTGGGGCCTGGTGCTGAGAGTCGCGGCACCTGAGGTTCACGCCAAGATCGGTCGCCTTGTGTTCAACGAGTAGTGGCTGGAACTTCTAATGTTCGCGGCACGATTTCCGCGAAGGATGTAAATTCGGGCGGGCGTTGCGGAGGCGGCGCCCGCCCTTGCTTCAGATGGTGCCTTTTATCGACGCGAATTCTGGAGAAACGTCATGCTGACATCGATCGCAGGCCGGTCCGTCATCGTAACTGGGGCGAGCAAGGGTATCGGCAAGGGAATCGCGAAGGTTTTTGCCCGCAGCGGCGGCAAGGTGCTTGTCGTGTCCCGCCATCTCAATGAGGCGGAAGCCTGCGCCGAGGAGTTGCGCCGCGCTGGCGGGACGGCGAAGGGCCACGCCGCAGACGTGACGAAGATAGGAGACATGCAAGTAATGGCGGACGCGGCCGTCACGGCACACGGAGGTATCGACATACTGTGCGCCAATGCCGGCATTTTCCCGCAGGCCAAGATTGAGGACCTCTCCTCGGAAGATTGGGACCACGTCATGGCAACCAACCTCAGGGGTACTTTTCTTCCGATCAAGGCCTGCCTGCCGCACCTCAAGAAATCGGACCAGGGCCGCGTCGTGATCACGTCGTCGATAACAGGTCCGGTCACGGGCTTTCCGGGATGGGCCCACTACGGCGCAACTAAAGCGGGTCAGCTTGGCTTCATGCGCACCGTTGCCATCGAACTCGCCAAGTACGCCATTACCGTCAATGCGGTGCTGCCCGGCAATATCCTGACCGAAGGCTTAATCGCGCTCGGGCCGGAATACGAGCGCTCGATGGCGGCTTCAATTCCGTTGAAGAAGCTCGGGACGGTTGAGGATATCGGCTTTGCCGCCCTGTTCCTGGCGTCTAAAGAGGCCGCCTACATCACTGGCCAGACCATCATCATCGACGGCGGCCAAATTCTCCCGGAAAGCTTGGACGCACTCGCCCAGGCTTAGCTGCCCTCTTCGACTGGCTAGCGCTTTCGATCAGCCGCGTTGCTTCTGCGGCGGGAACTTGCGGAGCGAACGGGGCGACGCTTCAGACGCCGACTGTTCCGGCTCCTACCGATGCCGGCGCGCCTCGCCGAAACGCGACAGATACCGCTCGCACAAGGGAACAGTCGCTTGCGTATATGCGACGCCCATGGATTGAGCGAGCTCCGTCTCCGAATGCGAGCCGATCCAAGCGACGAGCAGAAGACGGCGCAGCATCACGAAGGTATCGATTTCGGCCTCTTCCTCGGCGGAGAGTGTGCCGACCCGGCGATAGCCCCGCACCCACGCTTCGAGGAGCTCCGGCACTTCGGGATTGTCCTCGAAAAACGACACCGTCGTTGCGCAGTCATAGAGGAACCAGGAAAAGCCGCAATCGTCGAAGTCGATGACCTTGATCGTGCCGCGGTCCATGAGCAGGTTGGCGAGACGCATGTCACCGTGGATGAGGTTGAACCGGTCGGGCGTCTTGCCGAACCGGCCAAGACGTCGTTCGATGAGCCGGACCGACTCGCCGATCGTTTCGAGGGCCTCGCGGGTGATTCCCATTCCGTCTTGCCACCCGCCCCAATGCGGTCGTTCGCCTAGACTCGTCTCGAAGTCCCAGGTATGGCGCTCAAACCAGGGCGGCCGCTGCCACGTGCGCACGTGGGCGTGCATGCGGGCTGCGATCTCTCCCAAAGTCTCGAAGCCGGCGGCGTCTGTCGCGGCGGGTTCCTGTCCCTCTTCCCAGGCGAAGAGAACGACGTTGCGCGGCCTCGGCAGGCCCTCGTGGGCGACGGTCTGAATGAACTCCCCGTCGTTGCCCCGGATCGGGGTCGGCGTGATCGCGGCGCCCGATGCCTTAAGCGCTATCTGCCACTGAAGTTCGGAGGCGATCGCCGTCCGCGAGTGATAGCCCTCGCGGTGCACGCGCAGCGCCCACTTGGACCCGGTCGCGGAATCGTCCACACGGTAGGTCGCGTTCTCGGAGAGGTTGATTAGTTGCAGTGTGACCGTGGCCGGCAGCGCGTAGCGGCTGACGGCCCGCTCCGATAGACTCTGCAGCCGGCACAACAGTTCCTGGTGAGAAAGCGCGCCCTCACCCCCCATCGTTTTTTCCCTTGGCGTTGGCATTCATCGATCCGCTCCAAACGTCTCACAATCACACTACGGGGCGGCTTGCCGGCGGACTCGACCGTAATCCGTCGACTCTTGACCGGTCCCTAGACTTTAATCGCGGCCCCGAATTGCGCACCCTAGTTACCGTTGATGAGGCTGGCGACTCGGACGTCAAGATGCGGCGCTTCTCAAGTGTCGCATCGACCGCGCGGCGGGCTCTATCACAAACGTCCGCTGAGGGTCCAGGCTGTGTGAAAACGCCGACGCTCAATTTGCAAATAGAAATTCCGTCTCGATTTCGTCAATTCCGACCTAAAGAGCCGCATAGTCAAGGGGTTTCGCCGCTTGATCCTTGGCCGATCAACGGGCACTCTATGGCGGGGACGGAGGCTGCCGCGCCCGAGACGCGGACCAATGGGGGCCTCGATGCGCAAGGCACTGCTGAGGCTTGGTTTGGCCGCACTGATGGCGGCTTGCCTCTTGGCGCCTACGACC
>JALHTP010000414.1 GCA_022865725.1 Methyloceanibacter sp.
CCTCTTCACGCTCTACACGGGCTACGACTATCTTATGGCTGCGTTCCGCCACGCCATGACCGAGGAATGAGACGATGCGTCTCCTCTATTTCGCCTGGGTCAAGGAGAAGGCGGGCATCGCGTCGGAAGAGATCGCGCCGCCCGAGAACGTGGCGACCATCGCCGAGCTGATCGTCTGGCTGAAAGCCCGCGGGCCCGAATTCGCCAATGCCTTTGACCGCTCCGAGGTGATCCGCGCCGCCATCGACCAGAGCCATGTCCGCCACGACGCCAAGATTGAAGGCGCGCGCGAGATCGCCTTCTTTCCGCCAGTGACCGGAGGCTGAAATGATCCGCGTCCAGCAGGAGGATTTCGATATCGGCGCCGAGATCGCGAAGCTCACAGCAGGGCGCAGCGATATCGGCGCCATCGTGACCTTCACCGGCACGGTGCGCGACCAGAACGGCGCGGTCGAGGCGATGACGCTAGAGCATTATTCCGGCATGACCGAGCGCGAGCTTTCCCGCATCGAGGCGGAGGCGTGCGCGCGCTGGCCGCTGCAAGCGAGCCTGATCGTGCATCGCACTGGCACGTTGCAGCCCGGCGACAACATCGTGCTGGTGGTGACGGCGTCGGAGCATCGCGACGCGGCGTTCGAGGCCGCGAAGTTTCTCATGGATTATCTCAAGACCAGCGCGCCGTTCTGGAAGCGCGAGGATGGGCCCGGCGGCACGCGCTGGGTCGACGCCTCCGCGAGCGACGAAAGCGCCAGCGTCCGCTGGAAAGAGAAGAAGCGCGCCGCCGAGTAATGCCGCTTGCTACCGGATGATCCTGGCGCCGCGTGGCAGCACTCTGAGGTAAGGCCCCCAGACGCAGATATCGCGCCATTCGCAGAGCCCGTATTTGCAGGTCCGCTGATAAACGCAGGAGCGGCATTTGAACACCGGCCGGCAGCCGCTGCACATGGCGATCCTCTGGCAGTCCTTCCAGACGAGCACGGGCGTGTAGAGGGGCTGGTGATCGAGCGCGCTTCTCAGGTCGGAAAGCGCCCCTGCCCTCACGCCGGCCGCGGGCGCCAAGAGGCAAGCCGCGATCAGGCCGGCCAAACCAAGCGTAAGCAGTGCCTTGCGCATCGTGGCCCCCCTTGGTCCGCGTCTCAGGCGCGGCAGCCTCCGTCCCCGCCATAGAGTGCCTGTTGATCGGCCAAGGATCAAGGGTAAGCATCAAGCGCAAGGATCATAGGATTCAGCGATAGAGCACCACCCCCGAAGAGGCATGCCGGTGCTCCCAACCCTCCCGCTCCAGCGCCGGCGTGTCGTCGGCCTGCACCGGATAGCCCACGCAAAGATGGCCGATAAACACCCAGTCTTGCGGCACATCGAGGATCTCGGTGATGCGCGCCGGATAGAGGATCGAGACCCAGCCCAGGCCGATCCCCTCGGCGCGCGCGGCAAGCCAGAGCGTGTGCACGGCGTTGACGACGGAGTAATCGAGTGTCTGCGGCATGGTGAGGCGGCCGAGCCCCGCCCCTTGCGCGGTCGAGCGGTCGGAGAAGACGGCGATCTGGCAAGGAGCATCGTCGAGGCCGGCGAGCTTCAGCCGCGCATAAAGAGCGGCGCGATCGGGCGTCTGCATCTGCAACGCCTCTTTGTTGCAGGCCTCGAAGCATTGGCGGATGGCGGCGCGGCGGGCGGCGTCCTCGACGATGACGAAGCGCCAAGGCTCGCTCAAGCCGACCGAAGGCGAGAGGCAGGCGATCCCGAGAAGCCGCTCGATCGTGCCGGGCGGAAGAGGCGCGCGCTTGAAGCGGCGCACATCGCGGCGCCATTTCAGGAGATCGTAAAGCCGCTCGCGAAACTCGGCGTCGAACTCGGGCGGCCGATACGCGACTGACACCTCACCCACGCGATCCATGCGGGCGAGATTAGCATGGAATGCGGTGGCGCGGCGACCTTGGCGGGGTGCACCAGCGTCGAGACATCGTCCATGAGATTGCGCGTGATATCGCCGTTGGCGACGCGATACTGCCCGATCTCAGCGACCGGCCACGTCTCGCCCTTTCGGGCCCTTCGGCGTTAATGCGCCTCGACGCGCCTTGAGACGGATTCATCCGGGACTTTGAGCTCCGGATGCGCTCGCTGGAACCGATTGTCTGCCTCGGTCTCGGCGTCGCCTTGGGTGAGCGCGGTGATCGTGTAGCGTTGCACCTCGATACCGCCCCTCTCATAGCGGACGGTAAAAGCCTGTTTCATAGGTGGGCGTCCCATTGCACTCGTCCTCCATGCATATCGCTAGGATTGTAGGTTGAGCCCCCCTACCCCGTGGCGGCGACGGTCTTGGCGGGGTGAACCAGCGTCGAGAAATCGTCCATAAGCTTGCGCGTGATGTCGCCAATGGCGAATTTGTATTGCCCGATCTCGGAGACCGGCGTGACCTCGGCGGCGGTGCCGGTGATGAAGCACTCGGAGAACTCGGCGAGCTCCTCCGGCATGATCGCGCGCTCGATCACTTTCAGGCCGCGCTGCTTGGCGAGGCCGATCACCGTGCGCCGCGTGATGCCGTCGAGGAAACAGTCTGGCAGCGGCGTGTGCAGCACCCCGTCCTTGACGAAGAAGATGTTGGCGCCGGTCGCCTCGGCGATCTGGCCGCGCCAGTCGAGCATCAGCGCATCGTTATAGCCTTCGCGTTCGGCGCGGTGCTTCTCGATGGTGCAGATCATGTACAGCCCGGTCGCCTTGCTCTCGACCGGCGCGGTGTCCGGATCGGGGCGGCGGAACTTGCCGAAGGCGAGGCGCAAGCCCTTGGCGCGCGCGGCGGGATCGAAATAAGAGCCCCAGTCCCACGCAG
>JALHTP010000415.1 GCA_022865725.1 Methyloceanibacter sp.
CGATACGAGCCTGCTGCTCGCGCTGCTGTGCGGATCGATCCCCGGCATTCTGGTGGGTGCGCGGCTCGCAGGGCTTGCTCCCGAATGGCTGCTCAGGCCGATCCTCGCGGTGACGCTGTGCTACGCGGCTTACGCGCTGTTCAACAAGGCTTAAGGGGGCTCCCCCTCAAGCTTTGACCATGGTCCAGACGCCGAAGCCGAGCACGGCAAGCGATCCGCCGATCTCGAGCACCTGGCCAAGTCTAAGCCGGAGATGCTCCGTGCGGGACATCAGCTCGACAAAGCGGCTTCGGGCGAAGGACGCCGCCAGCGCGATCCCGCCGATGGCCGCGATCATTCCGGCGGTCATCGCCGCGGTCACCAACAATCCCGCACCCAACACGCCGCGTGCCAGCGCGTAGCTCATGACGAAGGTCGTCAGCGGGCAGGGGATCATTCCCGTGACGAAAGCCAGCGTCCTGCCGTTGCCGGGGGCCGTGCCGTGGCGGTGCGAGAGCGAGCGCCACAGCAGGAAGGCGCCGATCAATACGATCAGCCCCCCGCTGGCGGCCTCGAACTGAGGCGTGCGGCCCCCATAGGCAAAGGCGCGGTTGATGACCGCGAAGCCCGCCAACACGAGCACCAGCGCAAGGCCGACATGGGTCAGCGCCAGGATGGCGCCATTGGCGAAGCCGTCGATCGGCCGGGAGGGCTGGCCGAGATGATAGGAGACGAGGACGGTCTTGCCGTGGCCCGGCATCAGTGCATGGACCGCGCCGAACAAGACCGCGGCGGCCATGGCGAAGAAAATGGCGCGTCCGCTCCCGCCCGCGACCTCGCCGAGCCCTTGAGCCATTCCGCCATGGAGCCAGTGCTGAATGGAGAGAAGCGTCTGCATCAGCTAGTGTAGGGCAAATAGGGGACTTGGTCCCATTCACGCCTCACCATGGGATCGTGCCATGCTGTACGCCGCCATCAAGGCTCTCCTGTCGGGTGTCGTCATCGCGACCGTCTCGGAGGTCGCCAAGCGCAACCCCGCCATCGGCGCTGTTATTCTATCGTTGCCGCTGACCTCTCTCCTCGCCTTCATTTGGCTGTGGCGAGACACCTCCGACAACGAGGGAATCGCGGCGCTGGCGCAATCGACCTTCTGGTTCATCTTGCCGACGCTGCCGATGTTTCTGGTGCTGCCGGCGCTGTTGCGGAGCGGCGCGGGATTCTGGACCGCGCTCGGGCTCTCCTGCCTGCTGACGCTGTCGCTCTACGCCGCGATGGTGTGGACGCTCGGCAGGTTTGGGATTTCGCTCTGAGGGTGGGTTGTCGAGCGGTTATCGCGGCTCGATCGACGACGTCGATGCGCAATCGACCTCGTCCGCGCCGGCAGGCTTGACCAGCGAGATCTCGGTGCACCAATCCTCACGCCGCCCGCGCCAGGGGCGCGCATAGCCTTCCTTGATCAAGATGCAGGCGGCGTCCTCGCCGTTGACGAGGAGATGCACGAGCAGGCGCCCGTATTTGTCGCGTTGCGCCGGCGGGTCGGGGCTGAACGCGACCGGGCCCGATCGGATCAGCGCTTCCAGCCTGTGCTTGGTCAGCTCGCCCAAGCGGCGCTCGGCGTCGCATTGCGCGTGATGGATCTCGGCGGCGTCGATGCCAAGCAGCCGATAGCGCTCCCGAGCGGAGTGGACGGTGTCACCGTCGATCACGGCGAGGCTGGCGGCGATGGCCGCCACGGTTGTCACGACCGGGTCTGCCCTCATAACGGGTATCTATAGCAATGTTCCCGTTAAGGTTGAAGTGCCTCGCAAGCGCAATTCAGGCTCGAAAGACGGCCGATCGTCGCTTAACCGAGCTTCAAGGGCTCAGACACGACGGCCTTCTCGTGATGACCGACGCAGCCGCCCAGGCTGAGCGTTGCCGTAACAATGATCGCGCAAGCTATAAAGAC
>JALHTP010000416.1 GCA_022865725.1 Methyloceanibacter sp.
AGCAGATCGACATCGCCGAAGCTCGCCGCATCCTCGACGAGGACCATTACGGCCTGCCCAAGGTCAAACAGCGCATCCTCGAATATCTCGCGGTGCGCAAGCTGAAGCCCGATGGCAAGAGCCCGATCCTCTGCTTCGTCGGCCCTCCGGGCGTCGGCAAGACCTCGCTCGGCCAGTCGATCGCCCGCGCCATGGGCCGCAAATTCGTGCGGCTCTCCCTTGGCGGCGTGCATGACGAGGCCGAGATCAGGGGCCATCGCCGCACCTATATCGGGGCCCTGCCCGGCAACGTGATCCAGTCGATCCGCAAAGCCGGCACGCGCAACCCCGTGATGATGCTCGACGAGATGGACAAGCTGGGGCAGAGCTTCCAGGGCGATCCGTCGGCGGCGCTGCTCGAGGTGCTCGACCCAGAGCAGAACGGCGCGTTCCGCGACAATTATTTGGCGGTGCCGTTCGATCTGTCGCGGCTGATGTTCATCGGCACGGCCAACGTGCTTGACCAGATCCCGGGGCCTTTGCGCGACCGCATGGAGGTGATCGAGCTTCCCGGCTATACCGAGGACGAGAAGGTGGAGATCGCCAAGCGTTATCTCATGCAGCGCCAGCTCGCCGCCACGGGCCTCACGCCGGAGCAATGCGAGATCGCCGAGGACGCGATCCGCGCCATCATCCGCGACTACACGCGGGAGGCCGGCGTGCGCAATCTCGAGCGCGAGATCGGGGCCATCTGCCACCACGTCGCTATGCGCGTCGCCGAAGGCAATGCCGAGCGCATGCGGATTGGCGCCGAGAAGCTCCACGCCATCCTGGGCGCCCGCCGCTTCGAGAGCGAAGTGGCGATGCGCACCTCCGTGCCTGGGGTGGCGACCGGGCTTGCCTGGACGCCGACCGGCGGCGACATTTTGTTTGTCGAGGCGGCGCGCGTGCCGGGCAGCGGCAGGCTGATCCTGACCGGTCAGCTCGGCGACGTCATGAAGGAGAGCGCGCAAGCGGCGCTCAGCCTGGTCAAGGCGCGGGCGTCCTCGCTCGGCGTAGATCCGGCGTCGTTTGAGAAGGCCGACATCCACGTCCACGTGCCGGCCGGCGCCATCCCCAAAGACGGCCCGAGCGCGGGCGTTGCCATGTTCATCGCGCTCGTGTCGCTGCTGACGGGACGCACGGTCAAGAGCGATACGGCCATGACCGGCGAGATCTCGCTGCGCGGGCTCGTGCTGCCCATCGGCGGGGTCAAGAACAAGGTCCTGGCGGCGGTGCGCGCCGGCATCACCACCGTGCTCTTGCCCGAGCGCAACAAGAAGGATTTCGAGGACGTGCCCGAGACGGCGCGCACCGCCGTGCGCTTCGTCTGGCTCTCGACCGTCGACGACGCCGTCGAGGCGGCGCTCGAGCCTCTGCCTGCCGATGCTGCGCGGAGGCCCGACAGCCCCGCGCCGCTCGCCGCTAGCGCCTGAACGGGCCCTTCGCCATCTGCCACCAGCGCTCGAACGGCAGCATGAAGGCGTCCGACAGGGTCGAGACTTCTATGCCCGCGACTCCCGTTTCGGGGAACTCGCCTGGCTTCGGCCGATGCGCCGTCCCGAACATCACATCGTAGATCGGGAACCAGACCGCGAAGTTCTTGTTCTGGTGCTCGGGCTCAATCGAATGATGGACGCGGTGATATTGCGGGCTCGACAAGAGCCACCAGAACCTGCCGAAGCCGATCCTGACATTGGCGTGGACCATATAGGACCACATCGTGGGGGCGAGCGCGATCCAATAGATGTTCCGGTCGGGCAGCTCGAAGAGAAGCATGATCGGCGCGATCATGAAGATGGGCGTCAGCGCGTGCTCGAGGAAATGCACCCGGTGGGTGGTCGTCACGTTGAGCGCCATGTCGGTGTGATGCAGCATATGCACCTGCCAAAGCAGGCTGACGGTGTGCTGGCAGCGATGGAACCAATAGAAGAAGAAATCGACGACCAGCGCCTCGATCAGCATGGCAACGACCACGAGCGGGATCGATCCCCCCGTGTCGATATTGAGATCGAAGATATTCCTGACCCCGACCCATCCCGTCAGCGTCTCGGCCAAGACAAGCTGTAGCGGAAAGATGGCGGCGACGAACAAAAGGACGAGCACACTGTAAGGGATGTTGAGGAGCGAGTTCGACATCCCTTGCCGGCGCGCCGGAATGAACCGCTCCAGCAAAAGGCCTACAACCGCCATCAGCAGGAGGACCTGAAGGGTGAGGTCGCCATAAAGGTTGCCGAGAAACTCCCCAACCCCAGACAGCCACGTAACGCCTGAACCCGCGACATCGCCCTCAGGATCGCCGCCGGTCCAGGTAAGGCCTATGGCAAGCGCGATCATCAGCAAGAAGGCGAGAGCAGCCGCCGCCGAGCCCAGCGGCAAGCGCCGCGCCGCGGCGAGCGCTCGTGGCAGCCTGCCCCGCCCGGATCGCTCGGTCGGGGCTTCGAGACTTAGGGTGCTTTGCTCCGCGTCCAAGGCCCCCCTCCCGCATCCGACTACGAGACGTTGCGGCCCCGAGTCTGAGCGGCGGCGCCCCTTCCCGCAAGGCGAAAATCGCCCCTCACTGCCGGAGCAGCCATCCCGGGAAATGCGAGCTGCACGCCATTACATGGGTAATGGCGGCGCGGTCATATTCGTCGCCCGAGCGGTAGGCCTCGAAATAGGCGTTGAGCCGCGCGACGCGGTCCGGCATGGCGCCCACCGCCTGCAAGCCCACCGAGACGCCATAATTGGTGAAGGCGAAGCGCAGCTCCGGCAAATAAGGCTCACGCGCGAAATAGCCCTCTTCCACCCACATGCGGTTGAGCATCGCAAGCGAGCGCCGCTTCTGCAGAACAGCCCAGCACTCCTCGGGGAAGAACTGCGTCATCCAGACCATCATGCCGAGCCCAAGGTCCTGGCTGATGACGAGCTCGCCCGCGGTCTTGTCGATGATCTCGCGCATCTCGCCAATCTCTCGAGCCAGGCCCTGCTCGTCGAGCAGCCGATAGGATACATAGCCGTCGAACGCGTCGAGCGCGCCGAAGTCGTAGCCCGGGCAAGGCCCGCTCAGATCCTCCTTCATCTTCCAGATGACGCCGCTTCCTTGCACGACGAAAGGCCCATGAATGTCGCGCGCCAGCGCGATGCCTTTCTCCCGATAAGACGGCACGTAACCCCCGAGCACCGACAAGGCGAAGAGCCACATGGCGAGATAATGGAAATATTGGCCGTCGCGGTCGGGCTCCTCGCCGATGCGGATACCGCGCTTCCGCCCGAGCACGCGCTCAACCTCGGCCACGAGCCAAACGGCCTCGTCGAGGAAGCGCCGCTCCTTCAGCTCCTCATAGAGGGAGACGAGAAGCACCAGACCGAAGGCGTCGGTCCAGAGATAGCGTAGGCCGTTCGGCCAGATACGCTCCGCGCGCATGACGGCAAGCTTGGCGAGGACATAATCTATGTCCTTGAGCCCTCTCATCACCCGGCGTGGTCTTCGTCTTCCGGAAGCTCGTCCTCAAGCGCCCGGTAGGCCGCACCCTCGAGGTCCTCGAATTGCCCCGAGCGGAGCGCCCAGAGAAACGCGGCAAGACCGAGCGCGCCGAGCAAAAGCGCGACCGGCACGAGCCAGGCGAGGGCCGTCATGGACGTCCCCTCCCCGCCAGCCGCGCGGCATTGGCGGTGACGAGGATCGAGGAGGTCGACATGACGATGGCGGCGATCAGCGGCGTGACCACCCCCGCCATGGCGAGCGGCACACAAATGACATTATAGACGAAGGCGACGGTGAAGTTCTGCAAGGCCATGGATCGCACCTTCTTTCCGGTGGCGATGGCCTCGAGCACCGGCGCAAGCTTCTCCCCTTGGAACACGAAGTCGGCGGCGCGCTGGCTGATATCGGCGGCGCTTGCCGGAGACATCGAGGCATGCGCCGCGGCCAGCGCCGGCGCGTCGTTGAGCCCATCGCCGACCATCAGCACCTTGCGGCCTTGGTTCGCGCACGCATCGAGCCAAGCGATCTTGCCGGCGGGCTTCAGC
>JALHTP010000417.1 GCA_022865725.1 Methyloceanibacter sp.
AAATTCGGCGCTTTGCCGGCCGGCGGCGCCTTCGGCAAGTCGCCACCCATCGGCACGCCCTTGGCATAGCCAGCGTTCGCGGGAAGGCGGGACTCGGCGTCGTCCATCGTGAAGTCCCAGCCACCGAAGAAGCGGACAGTCACCCGCGTCCCGGTCGTCGCATAGGTCTCCTTGCGCTTCATGGCGTCGAAAATGGCTTCGCGGGTGTTCTCGGCCGCCCAGACAACCGCCAGGCCGCTCGCCGCCTGCTGCCAGCCCTTCACCACGAACTTCGGATCCGGAGAGTCGATGACGACATGCTCCCAGCGATGCGGTTCGGGCTCGACGCCGGAATGCTTGCCGAAGAAGTTGTCCTCCTCGGCGGTGGAGAGGGACGTGTGCGAGTCGGTGCTGCCGATCATGCCGAACTTGTAGGGGTTCACGCCAAGCTTGGCCTGGAGCGCAAGGCCGGACTTCAGAGCCTCGCGGGCATATTCGTATTTCAGCATATCCGGCGTCTTCGGCTCGGTGCCGTTCAGGTTGGAACGATCCCAAGTCTCGTAGCCGGCAAACTCGTCGTTCGGCGAGAGGAACGGATGAGACTCGCCGTCGCCCTTGATCTGGGTGACTTCGATGATCGGCTCATACCTGATGCGCATCGCCGCCAGATCCCTGGTCAGCGGCTTGCCGTCAAAGGTCTCGACCGTGAACATGCGGCCGTTGCTGAGATTGCCGTTGTGCGGAATTGCCAACACCTCGGAGCCGGTCTTCTGCTCCAGATCGGCTAGGTATCTCCACAGATCCTCGGGGTTCTTGCTGTCATATTGCGAGAAGGGAAGGGTCTGATTGGCAACGGTCGAGTCGCCGCGGAACAGCACGTTGCGATGGAGGTTGTAGCCGCCGATGGCGGTCCATTCAAAACCGATGATCGCGGTGAACCGGCCGGGCTCGTTGTATTTGTCGGAAAGCGCCGTGTAGGCCTGCCAGGCGTTGCGGACGGCCGTTTCGTTCTTGATCGGCGGCACGTCACCGGACAAGGAGCCGACGATCTCCATCGCCGTCGCAAAGATCTTGTCGAAGTTGCCGCTGGTCAGCGAGTCATACCATTTCCGGCCGATCTCCGAGGAGAGGATCTCGGGATCGCCGCTCAGCAATTGCGGCATCAGGCCATACATTTCAGCGTGATCGGAGATCACCAGAAAATCGAGCGGACGGCCGAGCTTGGCGCGAAGCCCGTGGGTGGTGGTGACTTCTTCACCGCGGGCAAAACGGAACGCATCCTCCTGGCCGATCCGGTTCAAGGTGCCGGCATCGACCGAGATCGCGGTGTGGAGGTGGGTGTCGCCGAACAGAGGTCGGGTGGGAAAATTCCGCCCAGCATAGGGTGAAAACTGAGGCTTAAAGGCTGCGGCGACGTCGCCCTTGGTGATCGCCTCGTCGTTCCCGGCTTCAGCGGCCAGGGCGACCGAAGCCGAACTGAACAGAGCCAGCACAAAGGCGGTTCTGATGATCTTCCTCATCGGGGTTCCCTTCACTATTCGGTCAGTCCAGCCGAGACTAAGGCGTATACCAGATCGGCGGGCTTTGTCACGTTATTGGCGTTCAGTCGCGGTGACTGTAGCGGGCAACAAGCGTCATGCGGTGGCGGATGCCGCGGCCCAAGCGCGGAATGAACCGGCGCGGGCATTGTCAGACAAACCTGAGCGGGCCTGCGAAGGGTGCTGGTGTGAGGGCGTTCAGGCCGCCAGCTGACGCCACTCGGCCAGGGCGGCAGAACGGTTCTGTTTGAAGATGTCGCGGCGGTTGAGGT
>JALHTP010000418.1 GCA_022865725.1 Methyloceanibacter sp.
GATAAGCACGCTGACATCGACGGGAAGCTGCCCGTGCTCTTCGAGCCACGCGCGGGCCGCCTCGATGAAGGTCATCAGCTGGCCTTTGTCGTCGGAGGCGCCGCGGGCGACGATGACCGGGCCGTAGCGCGGGTCCTCGACGAGGCGCGGGGCGAAAGGCTGCGCGATCCACTCATCCAAAGGGTCTGGCGGCTGCACGTCGTAATGGCCGTAGAACAGCACATGCGGGCGTGGCCCCTCCGAACGCGCCGCGCGCCAATGCCCGACCACCATCGGCTTGCCCAAAGTCGGCTCGACGCGCGCCTCGAACCCGATCTCGCGCAACGCGCCGGCGCAGCATTCCGCCGCCGCAATGCAGGAATCGTGATGAGCGGGATCGGTCGAGATGCTCGGAATGGCAAGCAGCCTGAACAGCCGCTCGAGCGCCGCCGGCTCTTGGCGTGCCAGCCGGTCGAGCACGCGCGGCAGCGCGAATCCCGGTCGTTGCGATTCATTCATCGCCATGGCTCGCCACCAAAACCTGCCCGTCCTGTTTGGCGGACGCGCCATGGCTCGCCGCCGCCACCGGCAGCGGCGCGTAAGACGCCGCTACCGGAGCCGAAACATGTCAGGTTCGAATGTGGGGGAGAGCTATTCGCCGAGCTGCACGTTGGTGGCTTGCGGACCTTTGCCCCGGCGGTCTGGCTCGGTTTCGAAGGATACTCGCGCACCCTCGTCGGGCGCCGGCAGCCCCGACTTCTGCAATGCTGAGATATGCAGAAACACATCCTTGCCGCCATCGTCCGGCGTGATGAAGCCGAACCCTCGTGAATGATTGAAGAACTTGACCGTTCCGGTCTGACGCATGGGAAGCTCCTTTTCCCCTTCCAGATGGTCCGCCGCTAACGGCGAGCGGAGGATCAGGCAAGTCTAGAAAACGGGAAAAGAAACCGCTTCGCTTCCCACGGAGCGCATGCGGAGGGTCTCAACCCGGGTTCGCAATCTGCCCGCAAAACGCCTCAGTCTAGGGGCGCGAGCCGACCAAGCGCAAGACCCAACTGGCTTGCGCGTTCGCCGAGATCGCTGATGCAGAATGATTAATTCGGGTAGGGATCGTGGAGCGGAGCGCCGTTCAGCGGCTCGGGTGGGAAGTCGAAATGCGGCCCGAAATCCTTCGGGGCGGGGGGCATCTTGGCTGGCCCCCAAATGTCGCTGAGCCGAAGCGAATAACCGCCAACTGCCGGCCCGCGCTGCACGTAATAGGCCTCGGGCGCCTGCCCTGAGGCGTTCCCTTTGTTCCGCTGCTGCGCCTCGGCGGCGGAGAGCGAGAACAACACGAAGAGCGCGCCAGCAAGGAAAGTTGCAGGAGAGAGAAACTTGCGAAGGTCGGGAAGCCTGGACATGTGACCTGCTAACGCGGTTGGAGGCGGAGAAGTTCGAATCGCCCGTAAGTTCGAATCGCCCGTAAGTCTGAACAGCCCACGTTACGATTGCGTCACCGGCCTTCGCAAGCTCTGAATGGGTTGCGACGTTAGCCGCAGACCTTCTCTTTGGCCGTGCAGTGGTAGATGGCGCCCTTCTTGGTGCAGGTTGTCGACAGCTTGCTGATCTGCGGGCTTGTGTAGCCGTTCTTCTTCGCCCAGTGTTTGGCCTTGCGATTCAGTTGCTTCAACGCCCGGGTGGAGGTTTCGGATTCCTTCAGCCCGACCGCCTTCTCGGCGAGCACCGTGCAGCTTTTTGCCGCGACCGGATGAGAGACGAAAGCGAAAGCGAAAATCGCGGCGACCGCCGCACTTGCAACTAGCAATTTACGAAGCATAATGTTCCCCATGATTGATGAGCCCTCGGCGGATTTTCCGTCCGGGCGGAATATGCTATCTTTGCCGTTCAGTGCCTAACGCTTCCTTGCAACACAGGGATGCGTTCCGGACGATTACGTTTCTGGGTTGTGCGGTGTTTTTCGGGGCTTGCCCTTGCTTCGCGGCGAGAGTCACGATGTTCTGACGCAAGCACGCCGGGCGCCGGGGCGGTGATGCCGTTACGTCAGATGGAGGACAGAGCATGCTCAAGACAAGACGCTTCTTGGCAGTAGTAGCTGTTGTGGCGGGGGCCACGGTGGGCGGACTTGCCGCCTGGGCCGCGCCGATGGGTACTCTCGGCGCGCTGCCGCAGGGCGCCTCTATGGTCACTCCCGTAGGCTCCTCGAGTTGCTGGTGGAGCTACGGGTGCAAATACTGCCGGTACTGCGGCTACTACGGCGGTTGCCACACGGTGAAGAAGTACTGCAAGAGGTCGGGCTACTACTACTAGCGGTTTGAGAGGCAGCGGGGCGAGATGTCCCTGCCTCTCGCCTACCAGCGCAAACGCCGGGCTTATTGCCCGGCGTTTGTCTTTCGTGCTCCTCGAGGCGCGCGACACGAATGGGTCGGCCTGCGCCTCAAGGCGGCGTAACGGCAACGGGTCGAGCAGCGAGCCCGGTCCGAAAAGCCTATGATGTTGAGTTGGACGCCGGGGACTGCCCCTAGGCGTCACTAGCCGGCGCGACGCGCCCGTGCGGGCTTCATGAAGCCCGGCGTTGCGCCGAGGATGGCGTAGGGGTGGGCGAACGCCACCGTCACGCGCCTCGTCGAGAGGCGGGAGGCCTGCTTCGCGGCGGCGCGGATTCCCTTGGAAGAGGCAGCCATGCGGTAGGCCGCCTTGCTGCGCTTGGTCGCGCTTGCGACCCGCACTTTCGCTGGAGCATCAGACTTTCTCGCAATGTGCTTCAGTCGCGTAGAGGTCTTTGCCGCGACGGCCGTGCCTGAGGCGGACTTGTACGAAGCGGTCTCAGCCTTGGGCGGCGTTTCTGAAGGCGCGATGTCGACCTTGGCCACAGCGGCCAAAGACGCACCGTTCTTGGCTTTGGCGGTCGCTTCGCCGAGTGCCGCCACTGCGTTGCCGCCATCGGCGCTGGTCACCCTCACTTTGGCCGTCCCCGCATCGATCATTCCGATGCTCGCCGCGGCGGCCTTCGACAGGTCGATGATACGACCGCCGATGAACGGGCCGCGGTCATTGATTCGCACCACGACAGACCGGCCGTTCGAGAGATTCTCGACCAGCACCCGCGTGCCGAACGGCAGCGAGCGATGCGCCGCCGTCAATTCGTTGGGGTTCATCTTCTCCCCATTCGCGGTGATGTTGGCTGGCAGCGAGTACCAGGAGGCATGGCCGAGCTGATCGGCCTTGGCGAGATCGACAGGTAGCATGACAGCAGCGCCGAGAAGCCCCACCGTAATCATCTTGGCTCGCATTTCGAACATGCGTTTGTGCTCCTTATTCGATTGTCTGGGAGGTTTAGAGACCGACGAAGCGTCAAGCCGGTCGCACACGTTGGTGCAGTGCGGTAAGCTACGGAGCAAGAAGGCCAAAAATCGGCAGTGAAGGGGTCATTGAGGGGCAATTCATGGGCGGCGCACGGTTATCGTCTGTTAAGGTTTTCCCGTAAGGTTGACTTGGGTCGCAATCGGGGGCGCCGAGCCCCGTCATTTACGCCGAATTTGGCCATTTCCTCAGGCCCGAAGGACCGGCGCGCATCGACGATTGGGGTCCCCGTCTCCTCATCTCACGCCGCATCCCGTCCTGCTAACGGCACAGGCTCCCGCCCTTTTCTTGGGCGTCGCGCTTTCCTGCTTAACTCTTTGTCATAGCTCGCCTAATCCTTGCCCTTTTCGACGATTACTGTATGAATGATGTTTCATGGTGGAACACCAGGGAAACCCCAAGGAAGGACTTAAGGACCAACTGCGATGACGCAGAAGAAGAAGACTCAGGAGATCCAGGAGAGCCAATATCCCTCCCCAGGCACGTCGAACCCGGCCCGAGAGCCGATGACCGGCGCTCAGGCCTCCCACCTCAAGATGCTTGCCGACGAGATCCAAGAGCCGGCGGCGTTCCAACAGGGCTTGAGCAAGCTGGAAGCATCGCGGCGCATCGATGCGCTGATCGAGAAGCTGAGGCTCGGCTTTCTGCCGCCGCACACAGACTGAATTGCCGCCTCGCGCGGGCTGAGGGATCGGCGGCTGCGCGAGGGTTAGGCGATGGCAGGTCCGAGCTCGGGTCGCTTCCTCCGGAAGGCAGCCGTCTTGCTCGCCCTCCAAGCGCTGCCCCTTGTCGACGCGGGCGTTGCCATGGCTCTGACGCTGACATCCTCCGCCTTCCAGCCAGGCGGCACCATTCCGTCGAAATATACCTGCGAGGGCGATGACATCTCGCCGCCGCTTGCGATCGACAGCGTGCCGGCGGGCGCCAAGAGTCTCGCGCTCATAATGGACGACCCCGACGCACCCGATCCGAAAGCGCCGAAGCGTGTCTGGGTGCATTGGGTCGTTTACAATCTGCCGCCGGACACCAAGAGCCTGCCCGAGAATGCGGGCGAGGGCGGTCTGCCCAAGGGAGCCGTCATTGGCGTGAACGACCGGAAGCAGGCCGCGTATCACGGCCCATGCCCGCCCATCGGGCGGCATCGCTATTTCCACAAGCTCTACGCCCTCGACATCGCGTTTCCTCCCGGCGCTCTCACCAAGTCCGAGCTCGAGGCGGCCATGAAGGGTCATGTCCTGGCTCAAGCCGAGCTCCTGGCGACGTATCAGAAGGGCGATCCGTAGGAGTCGGAAGTTTACAGCCTCGTCACTTGACTGTGGCCCTCCGACTGGCTTGAGTGACGCCCATGGCTAGACATCACATGACCACGGTCATCAGACTTTCAGCGCGCGCCGGCGCCTTCGCGGCGATGCTGATCGGACTTGCTCCCCACGCCTTCGCCGCCTGCCAAAGCCCTGCCGCCTTCGGCGGTTGGTTGCAAGGCTTCAAGAAGCAGGCCGTCGCGCAAGGGATTTCCCCCGGTGTAGTGTCGGAGGCGCTCGGCGGCTTGACCTATGACCCCGCAACCATCGCCAAGGACCGCAGTCAGGGGATATTCGCGCAGAGCTTTCTGCAATTCTCCGGCCGCATGGTGTCAGGCAATCGCCTCAGCGTCGGCTCGTCGCTCCTCAAGAAGAACGCTTCGACCTTCGCGCAGATCCAGCAGAAATACGGCGTGCCCGGACCCGTGCTCGTCGGCTTCTGGGGCCTCGAGACCGATTTCGGCAAGGTGATGGGCAACATGGAGACGCTCCGCTCGCTCGCCACGCTTGCCTTCGATTGCCGGCGTCCCGAGGAATTCAGCGAGCAGCTCCTCGACGCGCTGCGCGTGATCGAGCGGGGCGATCTTTCACCGGGCGAGATGCGCGGTCCTTGGGCCGGAGAGGTGGGCCAATTCCAGTTCGTGCCGAGCGTCTATTACAAATATGCCGTGGATTTCGACGGTGACGGCAGGCGCAACCTGATCAGCAACACTCCCGATGCGCTCGCGTCGGCGGCGAACTATCTCGACGGGCTTGGCTGGAAGCCAAACCAGCCATGGATCGAGGAAGTGCGCGTCCCGGCCGATCTGCCATGGGATCAGGCCGACGTTACGATCAAGAAGCCGCGCGCCTTCTGGGCCCAGCACGGCGTGACCTACACGAGCGGGAAGGCGATCCCCGCCGACAATGTGCCTGTGGGATTGCACCTTCCGATGGGACGGAACGGCCCAGCCTTTCTCACTTATCCGAATTTCGACGTCTATCTCGAATGGAACAAGTCGCTCGTCTATTCGACGACGGCCGCCTATTACGCGAGCCGTCTTGCCGGCGCGCCCGCGCTCAGCCGGGGCAACGCACCCGTCGAGACGTTGAGCCTGGCGGACACCAAGGAGCTGCAGCAGCTTCTCGCCAAGCGCGGTTTCGACGTGGGCAAGATCGACGGGGTGGTCGGCGCGGCGACCCGCGATGCCATCCGAACCATGCAGGTCAAATATGGTCTCCCCGCCGATGCCTATCCCACTGCCGAGCTGTTGAGCCAGCTCCGCGGCGGCCGCTAAAGCAACCGCCTCTGCCGGTCGGGGGACCTTCGAGCCTGCAACAGGCGGTGGAGCAGAAGAATTAGCGGGCGGGCACGGGCTCGGGCTGCACGCGGTTCCAGATCACATGGTCGAGCGAGATGGCGCCCGGTCCGCGCGCGACGATGAGCAGCAGAATTGCCAGCCAGAGAATGTGCTCGGGCCAGCCGTCGGGATAGACGAAAAGCTGGATCACCAGCGTCATCACCATGAGGCCGAGCGCCGACAGCCGCGAGGCGAGCCCGATTACCAGCAGCACCGGAAAGACGTGCTCGGCGATGGTCGAGAGATAGGCGGCTAGGTCGGGCGGCAGGAGCGGGACCTTGTATTCCTCGCGGAACAGAAAAAACGTGTTGTCCTTGATCTGCAGGAAGCCCTCGACCTTGGTCTGACCCGAGCGCCAGAAGACGCTGGCGACGGAGACACGCGCCACCAGCGCCACGAAACTATACGGGATGCGCTCCGCCAGGCGCCTTCCCGCTTCGAGCCAGTCGATCAGGGTGGACATTGCTTGGATCTCTCCCGTGTTTCCTGCCAGCCCCTAAGAGACAAGATCGGCGCGTTTCAAGGAAATGCCGATCGAGGATCGACACCATAGCCGGTCGCTATTGGACCGGCTGCTCAATTGCCCGTCATATCGGCTCACAAGCTGTTGAAGGTCACGAGAGAAAGACAAGACGGTGGCACGGTCCTTAATCGAGCGAGGCTCCAAATCGCCGCAGCTCATGCGCGGCGCCGGCTGAGAATGGGCGCGCGATGGAACGGCCATTCATGGCGGTCGCTGGTAGCCGCCACATGGGACACGGGATGACGATTCCGGCTTTCAACAGCGTCGAGGAGGCTTTCCTCCATTGCCGCGATATGGATGCGTCCTTGAGCGAGAGGCTCGAGGCCTTCAGCGACGCGACGCGCTATCTCATACCGGGATATCAGGAAGCCGTGGACCGAATGGTCGGGCGGCTGAAGCAGTTCGATGCCGGCCAAGCAGCCCCGATGCCCGGCGACCCGATGCCGCCTTTCGCTATGCCCGATGACAAGGGGCGCATCGTCACGCTGGACGATTTGCTGAACGACGGTCCGTTGGCGATGACCTTCCATCGTGGCCATTGGTGCCCGTATTGCCGCATCAACACCAGAGCGCTGGCCGAGGCTCAAGCCAGGATCGCATCGGACGGCGCGCATCTCGCCGCGATCATGCCCGAGCGGCAACAATTCGCGGCCACGTTCAAGGCCGAAGGACAAATGCGCTACCCCGTCCTGACCGACATCGACAACGGCTACGCTTTGTCGCTGAACCTCGCGGTTTGGGTCGGCGACGAGATGCAGCGGATTTTGCAATCCGGCGGCCGGAAGCTGCCTGAATATCAGGGCAACCAGACTTGGGTGCTGCCGATCCCGGCGACCTTCATCGTCGCCCAGGATGGGCTCGTCAAAGCCCGCTTCATCGACCCGGACTATCGCAACCGCATGACCATCGAAGACCTGCTGGCGGCTCTGAAAAGCGCCCAGATCCAGGGCGAAAGCGAGCGAAAACCTTGAGCGACAGGTGCGATGGCGGCTACACATCGGGCCCGCCGAATGATATGGACAAGAGACGGGTAACCCTGGGGATTCCGCATCGCGTACGGGTTTCGCCCCGGTGGCCAGTCGCCGGGGCCTGAGGATTGTCGAATGAACTCGAAACCGCTCTCGCAGCTGCTCGAAGAGGCCTTCGTCCAGTGCCGCGACATGGACGCGTCCCTGGCCGAAAGGCTCCAGTCCTTCGCCGATGCGGTGAGCAGGCTCGGCCCGCATTTTCAGGTTGCCGTCGATCATCTGGTGGATCGGCTCAGGCAGCACGATGTCGGCGAGAATGCGCCGAAGCCCGGCGAGAAGATGCCGAATTTCGTCTTGCCGGACGAATTGGGCCAGTTGGTCAGCCTCGACACGCTTTTGGAAAAAGGCCCCGTCGCGGTGACCTTCCACCGCGGGCATTGGTGTCCCTATTGCCGCATCAACACGCGCGCTTTGGCGGAAGCGCAGGACCAGATCGCTGCCGAAGGCGGTCAGGTCGCGGCCATCATGCCCGACCGGGAACAGTACACGGCGGGGCTCAAGGCCGAGTCCAAAGCGCCGTTTCCGATCCTCACCGACTTCGACAACGGCTATGCGCTCTCCCTCAATCTCGCCTTCTGGGTTGGCGCGGAGATGCAAGAGCTGATGACGCGGGCCGGCTGGGACGTGTCGCGCTCGCAAGGCAGCGACACTTGGCTGCTGCCGGTTCCCGCCACCTTCGTCGTCGGCACCGACGGCGAGGTGAAGGCGCGCTTCGTCGACCCCGACTACCGCAAGCGCATGACCATCGAGGATCTGCTGTCGGCGCTCAGAACCGCGCATTAGCGCGCTATCGCCGGATCATGCGCTAGCCGGCGGCGTAGCTCGACCAATCGTAGGCGCGCAGCATCTTCATCATCGCTGAGGCCACGGCCGTGCGTTGCCGCCCGGCGACGCCGTAGAGCTGGATGGTGCGTTTCAGCTCGAAGTCCTGCACGGCGATGCGCGCCAAGCTCGCTGGGCCTTGCGTGCTGCGCGGCAGGAGCGCCACGCCAAGGCCGGCCTCGAGCAGAGCCAGCAGATCGCCGTCGGCGCTCACCTCATGGAAGCGCGTCACGTCGAACTCCCGTGCGCGCAGGAGATCGAGCAGCTCAGCCGTCGTCTCGCAATAGGTACGCACCATCAGCCGCTCTTGCTTCAGATCGTCGAGCAGGACGCTTGGGCGCTTCGCGAAAGCGTGCAGGCTGTTGACGGTAAGCTGAAACTCCTCGGTGAACAGCGGCCAGCTATCGAGCCGATCCCACTCCTCGCCGATCTGCGCGGCCAGGCCGAGCTCGACGTCGCCCTTCTTCAGATATTCGAGCACCTCGACGCCGGTGCCCCGCAACAGCTTCAGCTCGAGCCCCTGAAACAGCTTGCCGAGCTCGACGACGTGAGCTGTCACCAGGGAAGGATCGATGGTGCGCGACAGCGCCAGCCTGAGCGAGCCGACCTCGCCCTTCTTGATGGCGGAGGCGAGCGAGCGGGCGCTGAGCGCGCTGTCATAGCATTGCTTCAGGAGCGGCAGCATGCGCTGGCCGAGCTCGGTGAGCTGGGCATGCGGGCGTTCGCGCCGGAACAAGTCTCCGCCGAGCTCGCCTTCGAGTTGGCGGATGGCGCGGGTGAGGGAAGGCTGGGCGACATGGCACTCCTCGGCGGCGCGCGTGAAATTGAGCGCCCGCGCCACCGCGAGGAAGTAGCGGACCTGATGCATTTCCATCGGAGATGCGCCCCGCTGCCCTAATCTATGCGTGAACGAGACAAGGTCGCGGCACGGTAGCGAGCCCCGCGCCTAAGCGGCGGGCCTGGACGAAGTCCGGCCTGGTTCCTCACCCTGCAAGCAATCATTGACCAGGAAAGTCCGGGTTCGCGCCGTTGTTCAGACCCGGAGTTGTACGATTGATACGACTCCCCCGTCGAGATGAATTGACGGGCCTGCTCGTTTTTTGGGCTGGCGCTATGTCGCATCGACAAGTCCGAATCCGGCCTTTCCGAGCCCCCGAAGCGCCTTGATTGGCGATAGCGCGCCCCTATCGAGTCCTTAGCCAATGGGCATTTCCGGTCGGGGGCGGGGGTGGGCATGATCCTCCCCGACAAGATGCAGTTCCGATGCAAGGCCGCCAAGCCGGCCAACGAGGAGCGCGGCCCGTGAATATCGCCATGACTGAACGTGGGGGATTGGCCGCGCCACACCTCAAGGACAAGGTCTCCTTGGTGACCGGCTCCACCAGCGGGATCGGACTTGGCATCGCCCGCGCGCTGGCTGCCTCAGGGTCCGCCGTCGTCCTCAACGGCTTCGGCAAGCCCGAGGAGATCAAGGCCACGCAAGCCGCCATCGGCACCGACTTCGGCGTGCCGGTCGCCTATTCCGCGGCCGACATGTCGAACCCGGAGTCGATCGCCGAAATGATCGAGATGACTCTCGACATGTTCGGGAGACTGGACGTCCTCGTCAACAATGCCGGCATCCAGCACGTGGCGCCCTTGCAGGAGTTCCCCGTCGCCAAGTGGGACGCCATCCTCGCCATCAATCTGAGCTCCGCGTTCCACACCACGCGGCTGGCGCTGCCCTCCATGGTCGCCAACAAATGGGGCCGCATCATCAATCTCGCCTCGGCGCACGGGCTCGTCGGCTCGCCCTTCAAGTCGGCCTATGTGGCGGCCAAGCACGGCATGCTGGGCTTGACCAAGGTGACGGCGCTCGAAACGGCGGAACAGGGCATCACCTGCAACGCCATTTGCCCGGGCTACGTCTATACGCCGCTCGTCGAGGCGCAGATCGACGGCCAAGCCAAGGCGCATGGCATTCCGCGCGAGCAAGTGATCCGCGACATCCTCCTGGCGCAACAGCCGAACAAGCGCTTCGCCACCACCGATGAGCTCGGCGGCATCGCGGTGTTCCTCGCCTCGGACGCGGCCGCATCCATCACCGGGGCCGCCATCCCGGTCGATGGCGGTTGGACCGCGCACTAAGCGCGACGCGCGGAAAGCAAGGAACCGGGAGGCAACGATGACCAAGACGAGAAATCTAACGCCGCTCCAAGCGGTCAACGAGATCCGCAACGACAATGACGGTCAGGTCGTGCTCGTCCTGCAAGGCGGCGGCGCGCTCGGGGCCTATCAGGGGGGCGTCTATCAGGCGCTGCACGAGGCGGGCGTCGAACCGGACTGGATCATCGGCACCTCGATAGGCGCCATCAACGCGGCCATCATCGCCGGCAACGAGCCCGAGGACCGCCTGGCCAAGCTCAAGGAGTTTTGGTTCAGGGTCGAGCGGGCAAGCTTCTGGGGCGCCTTTCCGGCCTGGGCTGGGGTCGCCGACGCGCTGGCGTCATGGATGACGCTGACCAAGGGCATCTCGGGGTTCTTCGAGCCGCATACCCGCGCCTTCCTCGGCGCCCATGTGAATCTCGGACCCGACCACGCCGGCTATTACTCGACCGAGCCCTTGCGCAAGACGCTGGAGGAGCTCGTCGATTTCTCGCTCATCAATCGGGGGCATCCGCGCCTTACGGTCGGCGCGGCGCATGTGCGCTCGAGCCTGATGCATTATTTCGATTCGAAGGAGATGGCGCTCAGCCCAAGCCACATCATGGCGTCCGGCGCTCTCCCGCCGGCTTTTCCCGCCGTACGCATCGACGGCGAGCTCTATTGGGACGGCGGCATTCTCTCCAACACGCCGACCGAGCGCATCTTCGACGATACCCCGCGCCGCAACTCGCTGATC
>JALHTP010000419.1 GCA_022865725.1 Methyloceanibacter sp.
CGTCTCGGAATACGATCGTTGCGTGCGCTCACCTTCCTTCGAGATGAAGCTGCCGAGCGTGGTCTCGCTCAAGAACTATGTGCGGCCCGCGCTCTATCCGGCCTTCACCCGATTCAACGTGTTCTTGCGCGACCGCTTCAGCTGCCAATATTGCGGCGACGATCAGGACCTGACCTTTGACCATCTCGTGCCCCGCTCGCGCGGCGGCTTGACGCGCTGGGAGAACGTGGTCACGGCCTGCGCGCCGTGCAATCTCATGAAGGGCGGCAAGCTGCCCGCCGAGGCGAAGATGCACCCGGCGCAGAAGCCCTATCGCCCCACGGTGTTCGAGCTGCACCGCAACGGCCGGCTGTTCCCGCCGAACTATCTGCATGAGAGCTGGCTCGATTATCTCTACTGGGATACCGAGCTCGAGCCGTAGGCGCTTCCGCTGTCAGAACCTTGTGGTCAAATTCGTCAGCCATTCCGGCGAGGCGTCGACCAAGGCAGCCTCCAGGCGCTTATCGAGGCCGGTTGCGATCAAGAGGCCGATCGCGACCAAGAGCACGCCGAGCAGCGCCTTGCCGCCTCGCCCCGCTTCCATGAGACGGCTACGCCAGCGCTGCATCGCTTCGCGCGACACGAAGCCGAGCAGCATCAGCGGCAATGCGGCGCCGATGCCGAAAACGAGCATCGTCAGCGCCACTTGGCCGAGATTCTCGCCCTTGGCGGCGAGCAGCGAGGCGGCGCCGAGCGTCGGCCCGACGCAGGGGCTCCAGACCGCGCCGAGCAGGACACCGAGGCCGAACTGGCCGGCCAGCCCCGTCGCGGCAAAGTTGTCGAGATAACCGCCCGCCCATTGGCTGACCGGACCGGCGGCAGTCGCAAATTGCTCTTGCAGTCTCGGCACCAGCAGCAGCACGCCGACGCCGAGCAGAAGGACGGCGGAGATTGTGCGAAAGACATCGGTGTCTAACCCTGCGGCGAAGCCGATGGTGGCGACGAACAGGCCGATGGCGGTGAAGGACAGCGCGAGGCCCGCGGCCAGGGCTACCGGCCCCAGCCTATGCTCGCTCGCCGCGGTGCCGAGAACGATGGGGAGAAGCGGCAGCACACATGGCGAGAGGACCGAGAGCGTCCCGGCAAGAAACGCAAGGCCGAGAGTTCCGAGCGGCATCGCCTCGCTCTAAAGCGCGCTGTCGAGCAACGCGGCTATGGAGGCTGGATTGGTGTCGCCCACCGTCCGCCCCTTTTCGGTTTCGCCGTTATAGACGATCAGCGTGCTTTGCGACTGCGCCTTCAGCGCCCGCACATCGTCCTTCTGCGTATCGAAATCCATCTTGAAGACGACCATGTCCTTGTATTTCGGCTCGCGGGTCAGCTGCGTCAGGATCGGGTTCTGCGCCCGGCAGGTGGGGCACCACACCGCGAAGATATCGACCAGGATCGGCTTCCCTTCCTTCTTCGCCGCGGCAAAGGAGGCGGCGTCGAAGGACTTCCACTCAGCCGCCGAGGCAGGAAGCGAACCGAGAAGCGCGACAGAAGCGACGAGGGCAAGGAAGAGCGAGGATAAGCGAACCATCTGTCCGATCCTTCCAACGGGGCGGTCTTTAGCCGACGACCCGATAACGGGGCTCAAGCCGCTATAGCAGCCGAGGATCGCGCCCCGCCAATCACGCTCTGTTGAATTAGGCGTGACTCAGCGCCGCCGGCTCGCGCCCCATGACGCGACGGCTGCTAAGAAGGCCGAGACAACCGCGTTCCATCCTGCGAATGACAGCCCAAGGAAGCGCCACGAGGCCTCGTCGCAGCGGATGATGGGCGTGTCGACGATCCCGCCCTCGCCCCATTGGAGCTCGAAGGCGCCGGAGCATTCGCCAGGTCCCGCCCACCATTTCCACTCGACGCCGGCATGGTAGACGGCGACTGCCGCATTAGCGAGAAAGGCGAGCGCGATGAGAAGCAGCAGAACGCGCGCGAGGCCGGTCTTGTCTTCACGCGCGAGGAAGAGCGCGATCGCGCTCGCCGGCGCCGCGAAATAATAGGCATAGCGCTCCTCGAGACAGAGCGGGCACGGCGCATAGCCGCCGAGATGCTCGAAGGCGAGCGCGGTAAGGATCGTCGCGGCAGCGACGACGAGCACGATGGCGGCCGCGCGCGGCACGACACGGGGCGGCTTCGCCAGGATCGGCTTGGCCCGCGCGTCCATCTCAGAGCGCATATTTGGCGATGAAGAAGCCGCCCACCACGACAGCGAGGAAGCCGGTGGTGACCAGCGTCAGACGTTTCTCGACGAAGTCGCGGATCGGCTCTCCGTAGTAGCGCAAGAGCTCGGCCTCGATGAAGAAGCGCAAGCCCCGGGTGATGATCGACAGCACCACGAACATGAAAAAGTCGTAGCCGGCAAAGCCCGAGGCGATGGTGACGATCTTGTAGGGGATCGGGGTCAGGCCCTTGATCAAAATGATCCAGGCGCCCCATTTGGCGTAGGCGGCGCGGAAGGCCTCGACGCCGTCGCCATAGCCGTAGGCCGAGATCAGCCAATGGCCGACCGTGTCGTAAAGGAAGGCGCCGATGGCATAACCGAGCATGCCGCCGAGTACCGAGGCGACGGTGCAGACCAGCGCATAGAGCCGCGCCTTTTCCGGCTTGGCCAGCGCCATGGGCACCAGCACCACATCGGGAGGCACCGGAAAGAAGGAGCTTTCGGCAAAGGACACCAACGCCAGCGTCGGCAGCGCGTGGCGGCTCTCGGAAAGCGCGATGATCTTGTCGTAAAGCTTGCGCAGCATGGCGATTGCTTAGCGGGCGGCAAAGCCCTTGTCCATCGGGTCCCGCGCGCCAGAGGCCCGGCAGCGCGATCTTGGTCAGATGACGCTTATTATCCCGCCAGTCTTGGCATCAGCTCCTTGCGGATGATCGTGACGGCATCGACGAAATTACTGTGATCCCCGCTCGGGCAGTTTACCAGGCTGTTCGCTGCATCGGCCAACACGGCGTTGGCGATGGGTCTTGTGATTGCGCCGCTGGTGATAAGCTCTTCAACCAGCCGCATGATGATCGTGGTATTGGCAATGGCCAGGCAATCGGCCGTTCTCCCTTCAAGCATGAATGATCCCTCCCTATTCCTGGTGAGGCCGCGCGGTCCTGGAGGCGCTCTTAGTCCCCGAGAGCCTCTGCGCCAAATGCGACGTGAAGATGCCGGGCAATCTGGGCCGGAGCTTGCGGGCGAAGCCCGTTGACCGGGCCTCATGCTTACCCCATGTTCCGGCCCCAAGCCCCAGTGGCGGAATGGTAGACGCGACAGACTCAAAATCTGTTGTCCGCAAGGGCGTGCTGGTTCGAGTCCGGCCTGGGGCACCA